>NZ_JBDXMW010000006.1:0-222260 GCF_039939215.1 Marinomonas sp. 5E14-1
TGTGCAACCTTTTTATGTCAAAAAAGACAATTAATTTAATACAAAAGCCTTTTTGTTCACATAACAAACAAAAACACCTTTTTTAGAGTGTTTTTTAATCAAGTCAAAACAAAAAAGCCCATTCCATGGACAGGAATGGGCTTAGCCAACCTTGAGAGTCTAGTTTTGGTTTCCCGATATTTCTCTACGTCGCTTCACTTCGTAGACAATAGCCAACAGCACGGTCACCGAGATCATCACTAAACCCAAAGCATTCACCGCAGGCGTCAATCCGGTTCGAACTTTAGAAGCAATGTAAACCGTCAAGGTTGTGTCATAGCCTTTTACGAACAAGGTTGTGTTGTAATTTTCAAAAGACTGTAAGAACGCGATACCCGCAGCGGAAATAATTGCCGGTTTCAAATAGGGTAAAAGTATGCGTCTAAAAGCTTGCCATTGAGTTGCTCCTAAACTTAACGCGGCATTTTCCAAGGTTCGGTCAAAGCGCTGCAATCTTGCTAATACCATGAGCATTACATAGGCAGCAATAAAAGTAGTTTGCGCCACAACCGTCAAGAATACTCCGCCGCTCACCGACAAGCTTTTCCAGAAAATCAGTGTAGAGATACCCACGATCACTCCTGGAGTTAGCAAGGGCGACATCATCAAAGTATAAAGGAAGGTTTTACCACGCCCTTGATAGGTTGAAAGTAATAGCGCACAACAGATACCAATGGGCACAGCAACCAACAAAACACCTAAAGCAACAATACCACTGGTCCATAGAGCCTTCCACATGGCGCCATCTTGAGCCAAGGCTTCAAACCACTTAAGTGTGCCCCCTTTCCAAGGAGAGACAGTGGGAAAGCGACTGTCATTAAATGTCGCCACACCCATGATAATAAGCGGTGTAAATAAATATAGAAAAAAGACACCTATATAGAAGCGTACCCCAATACGCATAATGGTTTCTGACTTCATTTGGCGATATCTCCTAATCCAACTTTAAAGACACGCATAACAAAAGCAATGAAACCAATACACATGACGAGCAACAAGAAGGCATAGGCCGCCCCTTGGTTCCAATTACCGCCTTCAAAGAACCAGTTGTAGATAATTTGCGTAAACCAACGACTACCCGGCGAGCCTAATAATGCTGGTACGGCGTAACTCCCTGCAGCCAACATAAAGGTCATGATGCAACCTGTGGCAATACCTGGCTTCGCATGAGGAATGACTACCCGCCAGTGTGTCCGAATCCAGCCAGCTCCTAAATTACGAGCCGCTTTGATTTGATTGGAATCTAAACTCTCGATAGCGTTATAAATTGGGAAAATCATAAACAAAATGTAGGCATAAACCATACCAATCAAAACACCACCATCACCAGACAAAAACCGAATTGGACGATCGATAAAACCTAAACCTAGCAGCAAGGCATTCAAAGGGCCTTTATAAGCAAGAATGATATACCAAGAAAATGTACGTAAAATTTCATTGATCCAAAAAGGAATAATTAACAAAAGCAAACACAGCGCCGCCTTTTGTGGCGTTGCAACTTTCGCTAAATAAAAAGCAATTGGATAGCTCACTAACAAGGTTAATACTGTTACTAAGACACTTGACCACAGTGTTTTAAAGAAAATCGCAAGGTGAATATCATTATTAAATAAGGTCTCATAGTTCACTAATGAAAACGTATCTTTTGGCCCACCTATCTCTGAAGGTAGTAAATTCGGTTTCAAAGAATAATCAATCATTAATATTTGAGGAAGTATCACTAAAATAATAAGCCATACAGCAACCATTCCCAGAATACCAAGCGCTAATCCACTACCAAAACGGGACTTAAGCTGATTAAACATGATCCTCTCCAGCAATAATGATGGCGTTTTCCTCATCATACGAAAGGCTAATAGGCGCACCAATTTTTAATGCATCAGAAAATTGATGAGTACCTAGCTGAATCGATAACGCTTGCTCAGCCGACGCATTAGCATGCAAAGTCAGGTATGCACCTTCAAAATTGACTTCATCAATATTAGCATGGACAGTGTGCATCCCCTCTTCAGACTGAAGTCTAAAATGTTCAGGACGAATAAATAAGGTTGCTTCACTACCCTCAACCAAGTTGCCATAAGACCGTCCAGCCAGTTTTCCCATCGGTCCACAATCTAATACAGCGACGCCAGAACTAGCCGACAAAACCTTACCCCTAATACCATTATTTTCCCCAACAAAAGAGGCAACAAAAGCTGTATGAGGGTCTCTATAAAGCGTAATAGGGTCCGCAACCTGCTGAATTCGACCAGCAGACATAACCGCCACACGATCAGACATCGTCAAAGCTTCACCCTGATCATGGGTGATATAGATAAAGGTAATACCCGTTTTACGTTGAATCTCTTTTAACTCTGTCCTCATATGTTGGCGTAGCTTTAAATCGAGGGCTGAAAGAGGTTCATCAAGTAATAACACTTGAGGCTCAACCGCTAAAGCTCGAGCAATAGCGATACGCTGCTTCTGACCACCAGACAGTTCTGAGACTCGCTTTGTCCCACTACCTTCTAAAGCCACCAACTCTAACAAACGATCTGATGTCTTTTTACGTTCGGCTTTGGGTACACCTCGGACTTCTAGGCCAAACTCGATATTTTCGGCCACTGTCATCAAAGGAAACAAAGCTAGATTTTGAAAAATCATAGAAGTGGGACGCTTGTTGGCCGGAACACCCTGCATGGATTGACCACCAATTTTCACATCACCTTTGGTTGGGTCTAGAAAACCACTAATCATATTCAAAATGGTCGTTTTACCACAGCCAGATGGACCTAGAAAACTAAAGAACTCGCCCGACTTAATCTGTAAGTCGGTAGGTTGAATGGCGGTAAAGTCACCAAACTGCATGACGACATTATTCAAATGAACACTGCTATCCATGAGACTCCTCGAAAATTAATAAATAAGAATAAAAAAGCCCCTCGCAGAGGCAAAGTCTGCGAGGGGCTTTTGAAACAAGTTAAGCAGACAAGAAACGGTCTTGGTACTCGTTACGAAGTGCCACATACCATGGTTCCTGAATTGGCCACCACCAAAGGTTTGCCAAGTCTTGCTCAGAATAAGAGTCTTGGAAGAATTGTTTTGTTTCAGCAGGCAACAAAGCGTCAGCACCTTTCGATGTAGAGTTATAACCTGTTGATTTAACAAACATCGCTCCGGCTTCTGGCGTGTAATACCAGTTAATGAACTCATATACAGAATCCACGTTGTTCGCGTTTTTCGGAATAACAAAGCCTTCCATCCAAGCCAACGCACCTTCTTTTGGCGCACCGTAGGCGATGGGCTCACCTTCAGATTTCAATTTAAAGGCTGTGCTATCCCAAGTTTGGCCGATTATCGCGCCATTGGTTCTGAAAGCACCTTGCGCTTCATTTTCAGTTGACCAGAACTGGGCGATAGACGCTTTGTTCTCTGCCGCTACTTTTAGAATCACATCGAAGTTAGCGCGCATGGCTTTTTCATTTTTGTAAGAATCTAATAATGGGTAAGGTAGTTTGCCTGCTTTCTCTAACCACAAACCGATGCCAACCAAAGATGAATGGCCACGTACAGTAACGCCACCAGCGTTTTCAGGTAGCCACAAGTCACCGTAGCTTAAATTCTTAGGATCAACTTTTGCGTATTCAGTGTTATAAGCAATCGCCTCTGTTCCCCAGTCAGCTGGAGCAAAGTAGCGCTTGCCATTCACAATCCCACCAACATCCGAGCCAGCCAACGCACTTTCTAAACAACCATCCCAATTCACTCTTTTTACGTCTAAAGGTTGGACTAAGTCGTAGTCAACATAACCAGGAACACGGTCAACAGTTGGCATAATGATATCAAATCCAGTGCCATCTGTAGCACGCAGCGAGTTCATTAGCTCATCATTGGTTCCGTAAGGCGTAAAAGTTGCATTAATACCTGTTTTTGCTTTGAAGTCAGACAGCATTTCATCCGTGATATAACCCGCCCACGCATAGATTCGCAGCTCTTTATTCGCTGCGATTGCACGGTTGATTGAAAACGGAGTTGCTGCAACAGCACCAGCTGCAGTGGCACCTTTTACAAATTGACGACGAGAAAGAGTCATTCTTGAGCTCCTGTATTTTTAAATGGTTGTGTTGCGTTAAGAAAGTAGCACTTAAATCTAATTACCTATAAAACATATTTTTATTAAACATGCTTTTAATAAAAAACCAATCTAATACAAGATAATGACCAATTTGTGACAGGGACAGCTTTTTTTTCACAGAAATGACATATTTGCACTAAAGACGTCGCTTTTAACAATCTTTACGTCGCAAATGATGCAAAATAAAAAATATCTCATTTATTGGAAAATATCGCCAATAAAGCCGAAGTAAGAGCACAAGAAGTGGCCACTTATGCTACCGATACGAATACTGAAATAACGCACAGTGCCGATCAAGCCACCTTACTCACCGCACTCTAATCAAATCACCATAGACAGACTCAATAGCAGTAAAAGAACACTAATTAATTTGGAGTCTTCCGTATCAAGCACCTCAACAGCAAAAATCAGTCTTACACAAGCACTTGGGCTATCGCTCTTGAAAAGCTGGAACAAGCTAATGAATCCGAAGAGCTCATGACTAGAATGGCAAGCAACATAAAAACTAAGATCCAAAATATCACGACAACCTTCGACATTAGTCGCTAGTTTCACATTAGATTTTAGACATAAAAAACCAGCCGATTTGGCTGGATTTTTTATTTGATAAACCCAAAACGTGAAAACTAGAACAAAAGTCTGGCTTTAATGGTGCCATCTACTTCTTTCATTTTCTCAAGGGCAAGTTCACCAGTTTCTACATCCACATCCATTACCATGTAGCCTAGTTTCTCCGTTGTACGAAGGTATTGACCAGTAATGTTAATATTGTATTCCGAAAAGATTCCATTGATCTTAGAAAGCACACCCGGACGGTTTTCATGAATATGCAAAATACGATGATTATCGGACTGAGCTGGCAACGCCACTTCAGGGAAGTTAACCGCTGCAATGGTTGTCCCAACATCAGAGAACTTAATTAGCTTCTCAGCCACTTCAACACCGATATTTTCCTGTGCTTCCATTGTACTACCGCCAATGTGTGGTGTAAGAATCACATTGTCTAAGCCGCGCAAAGGAGAAACGAACTCTTCATCATTGCCTTTTGGTTCAACAGGGAATACGTCTACGGCTGCACCACCTAAATCGCCCGCTTTAATCGCATTTGCAACAGCGTCCAAATCTGCAACTGTACCGCGTGAAGCATTAATGAAGATAGAGCCTTTCTTCATTTGTGATACTTCTTGTTCACCAATCATTAGTTTTGTAGAGTTTGTTTCAGGTACATGCAAACTAATAATATCACTGGTAGAAAGAAGCTCTTTCAAGCTTTTAATTTGGCGAGCATTACCTAATGGCAATTTAGTCACGATGTCATAAAAGCACACCTCCATACCCAAAGACTCAGCCAAAACACTCAACTGCGTTCCTATGCTACCGTAACCAATGATACCCAAACGCTTACCACGAGTTTCATAAGAACCCACTGCAGACTTAATCCAGCCACCTCGATGACATGCGGCGTTTTTAGCAGGAATACCACGAAGCAATAAAATCAACTGACCAAGAACAAGCTCAGCCACACTACGTGTGTTCGAGAAAGGTGCATTGAAGACTACAATGCCTTTTGCACTTGCCGCGTCTAAATCAACTTGGTTAGTACCAATACAGAAACACCCAATACCAACTAACTTGTTAGCGTGCTCTAGTACTTTTGCTGTTAGCTGAGTACGAGATCGAATGCCGATAAAATGCGCTTCCGAAATTTTCTCGATTAGCTCATCTTCTGCTAAGGCTGTTTTATGGTACTCAATATTAGTGTAACCAGCGTCATTCAATGCATCTAATGCAGATTGATGAACACCTTCTAATAGCAAGATTTTGATTTTATTTTTGTCTAGTGAGTTATTACTCATGGCTCGTTCGACTTCTCTATGGTTGTGGGGGGAAATTTTGCGCTTATCTTAACACAGAATAATTTGTAACCTAGTGTCGATTCTCTCATTAAAACAAGAGCAAGATTCATAGCAAACTCTATCCATAAAGCTTGCTACTTCACTCCTTTAAAGCTGCACTTTTCGTTGCAAATACACACCCGTTTCAACGTGATGTGTATAAGGAAACTGATCAAACATGGCATATCGAACCACTTCATGTGTGCTGGATAGCGTCTCTAAATTGGATTTTAGTGTTTCTGGATTGCAGGAAATATAAAGAATAGCATCAATTTTTCTCACTAATTCCACTGTTGCATCATCTAAACCAGCTCGCGGTGGGTCAACAAGAACAACGGAAGGAGACAATTCGCTTACACCAGCCTGAACCAAGGTCTTTGGTAGCTCTATATCACCGTTTAAAGCAGCGGAAACATCTTCACTGGCCATTTTCACAACTTGAATATTCTGCATGCCGTTTATGGCAATATTAAGCTGCGCGGAATTAACAGACACTTTTGAAATTTCTGTCGCAACCACTCGATCAAAACGTCGAGCCAAAGGAATTGAAAAATTACCATTGCCACAATACATTTCTAATAAGTCACCAGAAGCATTTTCGGTGACATCCAGCGCCCATTCCAACATTTTTTCACTGATACCTGCATTCGGCTGAGTAAAGCTATTCTCAACTTGTTGGTAATGGAATTTCTGGCCGTGAACCGTCAATGTCTCCATAACAAAGTCGCGGGTCAGAATTTGCTTCTTTTTGCGGCTTCGACCGATAAAGTGACAAGCAGGAAATGCAGCGTCCAAACCTTGGGCTGCAAGATTCCATTCTTCATCAATCGGCTTATGGTAAAGCAAGCTGATTAATGCTTCGCCTGTTGTGGTCGTTAAAAAATCCACTTGAAAAAGCTTGTGACGCAATACTGGAACATCTCGAACCGCATCAATTAGCTTTGGCATTAAATCATTAATAAGAGAAGACGCAGCGAGGAATTGGTCAGTACGAATTGGCGTGCGTGGATCGGCAGAATCAAACATGGCGTAGTACAAGTCATCGCCTTCATGCCAGATACGGAACTCGGCTCGCATACGGTAATGGGACGATTGACTTCCATACACTTCCATTTCCGGTAAGGACAAATCCGCCATTAACTCGGCCAATGCAACCTGTTTATCTTGCAGTTGCTGTTCATATAATTCTGGTTGGATTTGATCCGGTCTCATGGCTCATTCTCTTAAAAAGTACTAAGGTTCTTAAAACGTGGCATTATACGAATTCCCTCCACACAAATCTAATGACTTCCCGGCATGCGAGAAAAGAGGATCGAACAGTACTAGTTCAAATATTCTGGTCCAAGCAGAATCGCAAGAGATAAAGTCAATGAAAACACGCCTTCATAACCATCTTCCGCTTCATGAGTAAATTGCGGCTTTACCTGACCAATTAACCAGTCCTTGTATAAAAAACATTCATATTGGAGATTATATAGAAAGGAATCTGATGAGAGCTGACGCTCACCTGACTGAAGAAAACTCAGCTGATAATTGAGTCGATTACGATCATTAATCACATGATGAAGGAAAAGGTTTTCTCGTGCATAGAAAAGTCCTTCACTATCTAACCAGACCAAACTAAAGTCAGTACCATAATTCACCGACTCAGTCTGTTTATAATCCACGCCTAAAACATAGCGAACACCAACACCTTGAGAATAATAAGCGAATGCTTCCTGCTTTTGCCACCAACCAAGCCGAGCATTATCTTTTTCTTGTGTGAACCGCAGGCGTACAAAAGGGTCGAGCGGAAAGTCCAGCAAGACGCCGGCGTCAAAATCTGCTCCTAAATCAGAGCGTACAAACCTAACCGCCGCCGAAAGACTGGACTCTAATGCTGAACTAAGCACATTGTTTTGCTCTGATACTTCATTCCTCACATTTTCCGGTGTCAATGAATCACCGTTAGATTCAATAACTAAATGAAGACGATCTTTTGTATTCGGCAGTTCCCACTGAGCATGCAGATCAAAAAATCCGGTTGTTGATCCCTCTTCCAAAATCGAACCAAAACGTATCTGAACCTGACTTTCGGAAGAGGACAAGCTTGGCCTTCCGGATAAAAAAGCATCCATGTTGTTTGACCAACTGCCAATTGTCTTTGATACAGCACTATGGGTTGTTTGCCACCAAGGCAGATCTTTTATTTCGTCTTCAGCAAAGGAATCACTCTGTATCTCATTTTGCTTTAGAGGCTGTGCCTCTAAAGCATCTTCAGACCAAGCAGGACTGGACAAAAAAACGGTCATCCATGTCAATAAAGTGCATTCCTTGCAAGGCAGCATAAATTAATTGTCTTTTAACATTTCTTGAATAATCAAAGAGGAATTTTCCGCCGCCACTTTTAGGTACTCTTCAAAACTTTTTGATGACTCTTTGCCAGCGATATCCGATAACGAACGCACAACAATAAAAGGCACTTCAAATTTATGGCAAACCTGAGCAACGGCCGCGGCCTCCATTTCAACCGCCACCAATGACGGAAAGGTTTCTCTTACCTTCTCAACTCTCACAGGGTCGTTCATAAAACTGTCCCCTGTTCCAATCAAACCGACCTTGGCTTGTACATCAGTTACCGCTGAAAATGCCTTTTGGGTTTGGCTAATCAAAGAGGTATCAGCCGCATAGGTTTCTGGCATATTTGGCACCTGCCCCATTACGTAACCAAACGCAGTAACATCGACATCATGGTGAACAACCTGATCTGAAATGACCACGTCGCCTACTTGCAACTCTGGATCATAACCACCAGCAGAACCAATATTGATAACGTATTCTGGCTTAAACTGAGACAACAATAGTGTTGTAGACACGGCCGCATTTACCTTACCAATACCAGACTTTAATAGAACAACATCTTTTCCTTCAAAGTGCCCTATAAAAAAGTCGCAACCAGCAATGCTCTCTTCACGAACATCTGTCATCCATTCTTTAATAACAGCCACTTCTTCATCCATGGCGCCAATTAATCCAATTACACTCATTCTTTACTCCTAATGTTTAGACTTCCTGAGTCACGTACTCAGTAAATCGTCGTATCTGCTCACCCGAGTAAGGCTGCTTCATTTCAAAAATAGCCACATTATCCGGCATTTCATCCCACCTTTGTACTGAAAAGAAGCGCACATCAGGAAACGAGGTTTGAATCGCTTGTAACAACAAGCTTGGCTGAGACTCTAATAGCACTAGAGATGCCAGAGGATGATAAGAAAGCATGGCCGAGTAATTCGATAAATCGGCTAACCACTGCACACCTAAATCACAGGTCTCTAGTTCGGCATGCCAGATTGCTTTACTCACTCGACTGCCACCAACGATGACCCAAGAGTTCGTTTGATTGTTAGATTGAATCGGCATAATGCCTTCAAGCTGACTTGCTCCCAATAGAGCCTTATGTAGAACATAGTCCGAAGGGCATCCCACTAAACTAAAAACATCCGGATCTACACATTTGGGGAAAATACTATTAAGCCAAATAATCGGTAGCTTATCTCTTTGGTATTTAAGCTTGAGCGCCTCAGTCATATTTCTTTGCGAATCCATATCTTGATCACAACTAATAAGAACAACATCGAACTTCACTACTTCACTGGTTTGGGTAAAGAAACTATCCGTGGAAGCGTATTTCTCAACAGAGGCCCCCAGTTTGGCCAAAGACTCCTGAACCACACTTGCATTTGGGTAATCAGTCACGATCCAAGCAACAAGGAGTTCATTCGGCAAAACCTCCAACTCCTCAACCGATTCAGTTTCTTCCAGTCTTAAGTTCAGTTGCAATGCATTATAACGCAAGACTTTCTTCTCACCTTCCAAGGAGTCTAATACCGCCTTAATCATCCAGAAGAACAATGGTCTAGATGCCATGTCATGCATTACGACTAATTCAAATTCAGAGCCCCTAGTTTTAATACTTAAACGTCGTTCTTCCATGTCATTCGACATCACCATCATAAATAGAACACGCATTAAACTTCTTAAGTGGGTGTTCACTGCAACCACTCGAACACCAACCTCTAACGGACAGTCTAACAACATTCTATTGGCTTCAATTCCCATGACCTTAACAACATGAGCACTTTCTTGAGCAAGAAGCTCACCAAATGGTAAGTAAGCAACACCTTCATCTACATTGCCAATGTCATCCAACACAGACGTCAGCAAAGCAATCCAGCCCCTTAGTTGTGCGGCTGTTATATGTTGTGGCAATCGCGATAAGTAAGTTAGCTCACTCTGCATCGCCTCTGTATTCACTCTTTTCTCGGCGGCAACAGAAAGCGGTTGCAACTGTTCTAACTGCCAGATCAAGCTGATTTCTTTCGTCATATCTAGGCCAATTAATAACAGTCCTTGATAGCCACTTTCATTGACAAAAGAGTGGGCCTGCCATTTATAAATACATCTTTGATCCTCAGAAGTGATGTCAAACTTCACCCCTACTTCACCTTTTAATGCCGCTTGGATATTTTGATGACAAGAAATCGGCATAAAATCAAAAATAGTCCGAGCTTTCTTCGAGTCAGGGAACAGCTTTCTTGCTTCCGCATTAATCGTTTCTATTTCTGTCACTTCATTGCAAAAAATAATGGCGCAATGAACCGATTCCGTAAGAAGCTGGAAACGTTGCTCTTTCGACTCAAGAAAGGTTTTATCCGCTTCAGCTCTTTGCTGTAATGGAAGTAATTCTTTGTAGGGCAACAAATACTTATTGCTCCGATGAGCCATCTGCTCAATCGGCACAAAAACATACCGCCTGATTTGGTACATAAGTAAGAAATAGAACACCAGCATGACAAAGCCAACAGCCAGAACAAAAGGCAGCACTTTAATAGCAAAACCTGGTAGCGCTTTGTTTCTCTGACCCACTTCTAGCTCAAGATCAGCCTGAACAGAAGACATCAAAGGCCAACTGGAGAATAAAACTTTTCCAGTTGCATCCTGGTCTATTTTACTTTCTTCTAATAAAACTTTAGTTGTCCCGCTAGATTTATCAGAGATACGAACCGCAGCCACTTGGCCGCTACCCAGCAATACACTTGCAAAGGTGACGTTTTCCTTTAATGAAATAAAACCATACAAAAAGCCAATATTTCTTTTCTCATCAGAAACGATTTTTTTCTTATGCATCAAGAAGACCAAATTATCTTCCGTGGTAACCGACACCCATTTATTGATCAGCCCTTTTTGAAGCAAAGGCCGAAATTGCGCCTGGGTAAATAAACGCGCTCGTGGATCCATCGTATGCTGGCCGTGACTCCATTCAATATAAAAGAAATCCAATTCACCAAAAAACAACGCATCATGATGACCAAATAAAAGGTCCAGCTCTCGCCCTGATGTGTAATTATTCAAAGATAGGTCTTGGGTAATTAACCGCATTTCATCTTCGGCGTGATCTAGGTAATTATTAAAAGCTTGCTCTACAGATTTATGCCTTGAGGCAAAATTGTTTTCCAAGAAAGACTGATGTAGAACCACAGCCAAATAAAAAACAATCAGACACATACAAGCAAAGATCACAGACAATAAAGCGAAAGCTTTACTCTGCAAGCGATGCCGTAAACTAATCGGAACTACTTCTGCCATAACATCACCGAATATGGGTAAGCTTGACTCACCATCAAGCGTAAACTGTCAAAGTCTAATTCTGAAGGCACCAAAGTTGAACGAGCGACATAAAGATTTGGCATGTTTTTTCCTTCCAGATCCAATTTGATTGCCTCTGCGAGCGCAACGGATAGGTAATCTTTCATAAACAGTACACTGACTTTTATTCTTGGATTAGCGAGCCCTTTGACCCCCTCTCGAGTAAGCCCCCAACCATTGGTTTGCACTCTTTGATTGTCCGTTTCTTTTAAGGCCGCAAGTACGCCTTCGGAAATATGAGCCGAGCAACTAAAGATAAAATCGACCTCAGTCTCTGCCAATAAAGCCCTCGCTGATTCAGCCGCTTGCTCTCGCGAATTTTGAACAATATCAATCGTATGAATAGTGCGACCAAGCTGTGTTACCTCATCCAAAAAAGCGTCACAGCGCATGTGCCCAAGGTATTTATCCGGCAATACTAGCGCCGACATTTTCACCTGTTTAGGAAGTTGGCGATCTAAATAACTTGCTAGCTGCTTTGCCGCTTGTTTTTGATCAAACCCGATATACATGAGCGGAGATCGATCCACCCAATGTATCAAAGGTGTTGAAAAATCATACAGAAGCACTTTGGTTTTATTTCCATATAAAAAACGCTCCAAAAAACGTCGTTGCACAATCCCTAGTTTTGTCATCACAATATAATCTGGCGCACTTTTTTCAATTTTCATATAAGAACTGACATCACCATCATCTTCTAAATTAGAAATATAAATATCTAATCGATAGTCGATGTTTAACTCTCGCATCCTTTGCTTAAAAGACAGTAACAAAGCCTCATTCGCCAAGGTGTCTGCTTCACCAAATAGTAGCACCGCAATACTGATAGGCTTATTTTGAGTCCTTAGAATGGAAACCGGAGGAGAATGAACAATAGAAGTAAAAAGCTCTATCAAAGGGCCTTGTCTAGGCATCAGCCGTTGAAAGACGTCGTCGCTCATTAAATCACGCGTCAGATTCGAGGCTTGAACAGAAAACACAGAGAAAATAAATAAAACCAAAAACCACAGTCTTCGCATGAATCAATCCGATGAAGGCACATAAAGGTGTCATTCTAACCAAATTAGCGAAATTTCGTGAGGACGTGAATAACTAATTAAAAACAAATGTAAAAAACACTCGTTTAAAACGAATCCTGAGACTTAAAAAGCATAGAGACAAATTACAGACGAAAAAAAAGCTGACATAAAATCAGCTTTTTTAAATATGGTGCGGAAGGAGAGACTCGAACTCTCACGCCGTGAAGCACTGGAACCTAAATCCAGCGTGTCTACCAATTCCACCACTCCCGCAAGGAATGGCGAGCATTATAGGTAAATGAATTTTCTGGTCAATAGTTTTTTTACTTATTTATCAAAAAACTTAAAAAATATTGCCTTTCACCTTTGCTCGCACAATAACTAAACAATTTGCTTAGAAAATACGTCCGTTATTGTATTCACCACGCTCGTAACGAACTGCCATTTCTTCTAGATCGAACGTATGAATGCGAGAAGCCTGACCAGCAGAACCAAATGCTTCATAACGGTCAATACAAACAGCCTTCATTGCACGAATACTTTCTGTTAAATACTTACGAGGGTCAAAGTTACCTTTGTGCTCAGCCAAACTACGACGAATCGCACCAGTTGCTGCTAAACGTAAATCTGTATCAATATTCACTTTACGAACACCGTAACGAATGGCTTTCACGATTTCTTCAATCGGCACGCCATACGTTTCAGGAATATCGCCACCAAACTCGTTGATAATAGACAACCAATCCTGAGGAACAGAAGAAGAACCATGTAATACAATGTGTGTATTTGGGAGAAGCTCAACAATTTGGCTGATGCGTTCAATATCAAGAATGTCGCCAGTCGGTGGACGAGTGAATTTATAAGCGCCATGACTTGTACCGATCGCAACCGCAAGCGCATCAATGCCTGTTGCATTAACGAAGTCTACGGCTTCTTGAGGGTCGGTTAACATTTGATCGTGCGACAAAATACCTTCCGCACCAACACCATCTTCTTCGCCCGCTTGACCAGTCTCCAATGAACCAAGGCAACCCAATTCGCCTTCAACTGACACTCCACATGCGTGAGCAAACTCAACAGTACGACGAGTCACATCAACATTGTATTCATAGCTTGCAGGGGTTTTACCATCTGCTTCTAACGAGCCGTCCATCATGACAGACGAAAAACCAAGCTGAATCGAACGCTGACAGATAGCAGGAGACGTTCCATGATCCTGATGCATTACCACAGGAATGTGTGGGTAATCTTCAATAGCAGCAGCAATCAAATGACGTAAAAAGTGTGAGCCAGCATATTTACGAGCGCCAGCCGATGCTTGCATGATAACAGGTGAATTCACTTCATGGGCGGCTTCCATAATAGCCTTAACCTGTTCCATGTTATTCACATTAAAAGCTGGCAGACCGTAGCTGTGCTCAGCAGCATGATCCAGCAGTTGACGCATACTAATTAAAGGCATACAAGGTTTCCTCTGACTATTTGTCTTATATTGTATTTATAACAGGCGACGTTAGGGTGTTGGCTAACAGTTCATCCTGTTGCATGATCTGCTTCACAGCAGTCACGTGGCTTACGCCTTATTTCCATTCGATCTTAGCGTCGAATATGTCACTCTCTAGTTTTCATAATAGCTGGCCTTGTTTGCTTTTTTGGAGCAACAAACAAGGCCAGTAATTGGACTTTTCGCCCTTATAATATATTTAGAATGCTATTTTTGCATTTTGTAATACTAATTTTGCGCGCGTGACTCCAACATCGCAACAGCTGGAAGCACTTTTCCTTCAACAAACTCTAAAAAAGCACCGCCGCCCGTCGAAATATAAGAAATCTTATCCGCTAAACCATACTTATCAATCGCGGCCAAGGTATCACCGCCACCAGCAACAGAAAACGCATCGCTATCTGCAATGGCTTGAGCAACCACTTCTGTACCTTTAGAGAAGTTATCAAACTCAAATACGCCACATGGACCGTTCCATAAAATGGTTTTCGCGTTTTTCAAGATATCTGCCATAACTTGAGCAGAATCCGGACCTAAATCCATTATTTCCTCGTTGTCTTCAACTTGGTCAACAGGCTTAACTGTCGCAACTGCTGTTTCTGAGAATTCCGTACCAACACGAACGTCAGTCACTGCCGGAATATCCAGATCCGCCATTAGCTTTTGAGCCTGAGGAATAAGGTCTTTTTCGTACAAAGACATACCAACATTGTTACCGCGAGCAGCAACGAAAGTATTAGAAATACCGCCGCCTACAATCAATTGATCACAAACTTTAGACAGAGATTCTAAAACCGTTAACTTTGTTGATACTTTAGAACCACCAACTACAGCCACCAAAGGACGAGCTGGGTTATCAAGTGCTTTACCCAATGCATCAAGCTCTGCCGCTAATAAAGGGCCAGCACAAGCAATAGGTGCAAACTTCGCTACGCCATGAGTGGAAGCGTGTGCACGGTGCGCGGTACCAAATGCATCCATCACAAACACATCACATAATGCCGCCATTTTCTTAGACAAGGCTTCATCGTCTTTCTTTTCACCTAGGTTGAAACGTACGTTTTCAACTAAAACCAGCTGGCCGGCTTCAACTTCTACGCCATCCAACCAGTCTTTTACAAGAGGAACCTCTTGTCCTAGCAAATCAGATAAATACGCAGCTACAGGCTGGAGGGAAAACTCTTCCTCGTACAGACCTTCTGTCGGACGACCAAGGTGTGACATAACCATCACTTTAGCGCCTGCTTCTAATGCCAGCTTAATAGTTGGTAATGCCGCACGAATACGAGCATCGCTCATTACTTTTCCGCCTTTGACTGGCACGTTTAAATCTTCACGAATCAATACGCGCTTGTTCGTCAAATCTACATCTTTCATATTCATTACAGTCATGTACGATGTCCTCGTCATTTAATTTTTAATATTGTAATACAAATACTAGTCTTTAATCACATTTGCCCAGTATTTCGCTACATCCAGCATTCGATTAGCATAACCCCATTCATTATCAAACCAACACAGCAACTTAACCATACGCTTATCAATGACTTGGGTCTGTGTGCTGTCAATGATCACAGAACGTGGATCATGATTAAAATCAACAGAAGCATGCGCCTCTTTAGAAAAACCCATTAATTCGGCGTATTTACCATTAGAAGCTTGTTCTAATTGTTGGTTTATTTGCTCCACCGTTACATCTCGATCCGTACGTAATACAAGATCAATTACGGAAACATTTAACGTCGGCACACGCACTGCATTACATCCCATTTTCCCGCCAAGCTCTGGCATCATTCGAGTAATGCCTTTCGCCAAACCAGTATCAACAGGAATAATCGAGCTCAACGCGGCACGGGTTAAACGTAAATCTTTCGTGTGATAACCATCAATCACAGGCTGATCATTCATTGCAGAGTGAATCGTTTGAGTTGTGCCATGCACGACACCTGCAAACTGCTTAATAACATCCAATACTGGAATCAGGCAATTGGTTGTGCAAGACGCGGCGGAGACAATTCCGTGGCTCACTTGTATTTCTTCATGATTAAAGCCATACACAATCGTTGCATCCACATCTGATGCCGCAGGTTGGGAAAGCAGAATTCTTGGCGCGCCAGCGTTTAGATAAGCTTGTGCACCTTCTCTGTTCGAGAAACTTCCAGAGCATTCAAACACCATATCAAGATCAAGAGACGACCACTCTAGCTCTTCAGGTTGAGCGCAAGAAAAACAGGCGATTTCATCACCACCAATTAGAAGCGTATTGCCTTTTGTCGATACAGATTGAGGAAAGCGACCATGCGTTGTGTCATAGCGCGTAAGATAGCTGATTGTCTCAATATCAGACAATTCGTTGATTGCCACCACCTGAATGTGGTCGCGGAAACCGTTTTCATAAAGTGCTCTTAAGACCGAGCGCCCTATTCGGCCATAACCATTAATAGCGACTCGCAACATATTCTCACTACTTCATCGCAACGAAAACCGATTAAACACCGTTTTTCATCTTATAAAAAAGGAAAAAGAGGCGTACAAAATACCGCCTCTTTTTCTTATTAGCCATTCAATATTTAAACGGCTAGGATTTTTTCTGCTGTCGCGACAACATTATCAACCGTAAAGCCGAAGTGTTTCAGCAAATCACCGCCAGGGGCAGATTCACCAAAGGTTGTCATAGCAACCATAGCGCCATTAAAGCCAACATACTTGTACCAGTAATCTGCATGAGCCGCTTCAATAGCAACACGTTTGGTTACAGAATATGGTAAAACAGACTCTTTGTACGCAGCATCCTGAGCATCAAACACACTCGTTGACGGCATAGATACTACACGCACTTTTTTGCCTTTCTCTGTTAAAGCTTCTGCAGACGCAACGGCCAAACCAACTTCAGATCCAGTTGCCAACAGAATAAGATCTGGCGTGCCAGTGCAATCTTTCAAGACATAAGCGCCTTTTGCCACATTCGCTAATTGCTCAGCAGTACGCGCTTGCGCAGGCAAACCTTGGCGAGAGAAAACCAATGACGTAGGACCATCACGACGTTCGATAGCGGCCTTCCAAGCCACGGCTGTTTCCGCTGCATCACATGGGCGCCACACAGACATATTTGGTGTCATACGCAAGTTAGCAAGCTGTTCAACAGGCTGATGCGTTGGGCCATCTTCACCTTGTCCAATAGAGTCATGTGTATAGACAAAGATGTTTTGAATGCCCATTAAAGCCGACATACGAACGGCATTACGCGCATATTCCATAAACATCATGAAAGTCGCACCGTAGTTAATGAAACCGCCATGCAAAGACACGCCATTCATAATACCGCTCATACCGAATTCACGCACACCGTAGTAAACATAGTTACCAGCTGCGTCATCTTGGATACCTTTAGAACCAGACCATAATGTCAAGTTAGAGCCAGCAAGGTCAGCAGAGCCACCCAGCAATTCAGGTAAGATAGAACCAAAAGCACCAATCGCATTTTGTGACGCTTTACGGCTGGCAATGTTTTCACCTTTGTCTTGGCTTTCTTGAATAAAAGCTTGTGCTTTCGCTTCAAAGTCAGATGGCAATTCACCCTTGATCACGCGACGTTCAAATTCGGCAGCCAGTTCAGGGTAAGCCGCTTTGTATGACTCGAACTTCGCTGCCCATTCATCTTCATGAACAGAGCCTGCTTCTTTAGCATCCCAACCTGCATAAACGTCAGCCGGAATTTCAAAAGGTGCATGTGGCCACTCAAGGAATTCACGAGCCGCAGCAATCTCAGCGTCACCCAATGGCGCACCGTGACAATCATGACTACCAGATTTGTTCGGCGAACCAAAACCAATCACTGTTTTGCAGCAAATCAAGGTAGGTTTGCCAGTTTCCGCTTTAGCCGCTTCGATCGCTGCTTTAATCGCAACAGGATCATGGCCATCCACATCCGCAATTACATGCCAACCATAAGATTCAAAACGCTTAGGTGTATCGTCAGTAAACCAGCCTTCAACATGACCATCGATAGAAATACCATTGTCATCCCAAAACGCGACCAATTTACCAAGCCCCAAAGTGCCTGCTAATGAACAAGCTTCATGGGAAATACCTTCCATCAAACAACCATCACCAAGAAAACAATAGGTGTTGTGATCAACAACCTCATGGCCTTCACGGTTAAATTGAGCCGCTAATGTTTTCTCAGCGATCGCCATACCAACCGCATTGCTGATACCTGCTCCTAAAGGACCCGTTGTTGTTTCAACGCCATCGGTATAACCATATTCTGGATGACCTGGTGTTTTAGAATGCAATTGACGGAATTGCTGTAATTCTTCAATAGGTAGTTTGTAGCCAGATAAATGCAATAGAGAATAAATAAGCATGGAACCATGGCCGTTTGACAATATAAAGCGGTCACGATCAACCCATTTTGAATTGTTTGGGTTATGCTTTAAAAAATCATTCCATAACACTTCAGCAATATCGGCCATTCCCATTGGCGCGCCTGGATGACCTGAATTAGCTTTTTGCACTGCATCCATACTTAATGCGCGTATGGCGTTAGCAAGTTGTTTACGAGACGGCATGGTTATTCCACTCCTGATAGCTTAACAAACAATAGAAAAAACATTCTCTACAGAATAGAGCCACCATGCAATGCTGGCACCACCGTTATGCCCAAACAATGGGCAAAGAAAATGAAATGACATAAAACTGCACCATCGTAACAAAAAAACCACCTTTTGACTCACTAAAATCTAACGAATGGGTTGATATTTAAACAACTCTAGTCCATCATTCGCGACTTAACAGCGTCGATTTGTCTCGGCTTGCGGGCGCTATATAAACTCAGCTAAACAGATACGTAAGAACCTGTTTAGCATTTTTATGCAAAACAGGTTTTTTTATGCCTGTTTAGCAACCAACTCAGCTAAAGAGGAAGACTCATCATGTCAGAATATTCTTTATTTACTTCTGAATCCGTTTCAGAAGGTCATCCAGACAAAATCGCAGACCAAGTCTCTGACGCTATTCTTGATGCCATTCTTGCAGAAGACAAAGAGGCACGCGTTGCCTGCGAAACCCTAGTGAAAACCGGCATGGTATTGGTTGCGGGCGAAGTTCGTACAAATGCTTGGGTCGATATTGAAGAAATCGCGCGCGGTGTTATTCGTGAAATAGGCTACAACAGTTCAGACATGGGATTCGATTGGGAGTCTTGCGCGGTAATGAATGCCATCGGCAAACAATCTGCTGACATCGCAGTGGGTGTTGATGAAGCTAACGAAAAAGAACTCGGCGCTGGCGACCAAGGTTTGATGTTTGGTTTTGCGACTAATGAAACCGACGTATTAATGCCTGCACCTATCACTTACGCTCACCGTCTTGTGCAACGCCAAGCAGAAGTGCGTAAAAATGGCGCGCTTGATTTCCTTCGTCCAGACGCCAAAAGTCAAATTACTTTCCGCTATGATGAAAACGGCAAACCATGTGCAATTGATGCTGTGGTTCTATCCACTCAGCACAGCGCATCGGTAAAACAAGCCGACCTACGTGAAGCCGTGATGGAAGAAATCATCAAGCCTGTTCTACCGGCTGAGTGGCTATCAAAAGAGACCAAATACTTCATCAACCCAACAGGGCAGTTCATCATTGGTGGCCCTGTTGGAGACTGTGGTTTAACAGGCCGTAAAATCATAGTAGATACATATGGCGGTATGGCCCGTCACGGTGGCGGCGCTTTCTCGGGCAAAGATCCATCAAAGGTTGACCGTTCTGCGGCTTACGCTGGGCGTTATGTAGCCAAGAACATTGTCGCAGCGGGTTTAGCGGACAAATGTGAAATCCAAATTTCCTACGCGATCGGTGTGGCTGAACCAACGTCAATTAGTATCAATACGTTTGGCACAGGCCAAGTAAGCGACGCTGTCATTTCGCAATTGGTTCGTGAACATTTCGAATTACGACCAGCAGGCTTAATTGAAATGTTGGATCTAAAACGTCCTATTTACTTACCAACCGCTGCCTACGGCCACTTTGGTCGCAAAGGTGAGAACTTTACTTGGGAAAAAACCGACAAAGCCGACGCTTTACGTAAAGCCGCTGGTTTATAAGTTTTCTTTTTTCCGTTATAAAGCCCTCTGTGATGTTAAAGCGTCGCAGAGGGCTTTTTTATTTCTATCTTCTCAAACTTAGGACAAGGCATGCGTATTCCACGAATTTTTATTGATACAGACCTCAACGAGAATACTAAAATCAATTTACCTGATTCGACCTTTCAGCATGTTTGCAAAGTCCTTCGCCTCAAATCAGATCACCCGGTTCGTGTATTTAATGGCAAAGGTGGTCAATATCATGCCACTTTATGCGACGTAGAAAAACGTTCAGCTAGCCTGGCTATTTCTCATTTCGAGCCACTGCACAACGAATCCCCTATTCAAGTCACCATAGGTCAAACTCTCTCTCGTGGTGAGCGAATGGATTACGCCATTCAAAAATCAGTAGAAGCTGGCGTTTATGCAATCCAACCTTTATTCAGTGAACGATGCGAAGTAAAGCTACAAGACAACCGAGCAGAAAAGCGCCAACAACATTGGCAACAAGTAGCAATCAGTGCGGCAGAGCAATGTGGTAGAGGTATGGTTCCTATTGTCTATCCCCCTATAAATCTTGCGGATTGGCTAGACAATTGTAACGAAATGTTAAAGCTAACTCTGCATCACCACAGTGCAAAACCGATAAATCAGCTCCAATGCCCAGAAAATAAACAAGTCTGTTTACTTATTGGACCAGAAGGAGGCCTAACTGAAAACGAGGTTCAACTGTCTGAAAATAAAGGATTTAAAGCTATTACTTTAGGACCAAGAGTTTTAAGAACAGAAACCGCACCAATTGTTGCTTTGAGTGTAATAAACACACTTTGGGGGGATATTTAAAGCAATCTAGATAAAATATAAAAAAGCTGCTAACTCACATAACTACAACATATTCATGGTTTAAATGATTTTAAAATTTGGGCAGATACATTTATTAAAGGAACGATGGCTTTATGTTTTACCGACTTGCTCTGATTTCAACCTGTTATCTCAGTATTGCTTTACTATCTTCGACTGCTCATGCCATTACGCTTGAAGAAGCAGCTTACATCGCTATAGAAAATAGCCCTGAAGTCAGACAAGCTATTGCACAATATCGTGAGCTGAAAGAAGACGCAGAAGTGGCGCGCCGCACAGGCTACTACCCAAGCGTAGATCTGTCTGCTGGTATCGGACATGAAACAACTTACGCAGATGACTCCTCATCAGACGATGTAGACCTAACTCGACGAGAATTAACACTGGCATTAAACCAGCCTATTTTTAATGGATTCTCCACTCGCAACGAATTAAAACGACTCAGCAGTGAAGCCGAAGCTGACCGTTGGAACGCTCTTATTTCTGTTGAAAACACAGCGCTGGAAGTGGCTCAGGTGTTTGCAGATGTCTTACGCCACCGAGAACTTCTTGCGCTTGCCGACCTAAATTTAAAAGCCCATCAGCGCATTCATGAGCAGATTAAATTAAAAAGCGACACTGGCATTGGTCGTCAATCTGACTTTAGCCAGATCTCTGCACGCCTTTCGAAAGCGTACGCTAATAATTTAGCGGCAATTAATAACCTTAAAGACGCTGAAAGTAGTTATAAAAGCATCGTTGGAGAACTGCCTCCTGAAGAGATGATTTATCCAATTCCAGATCGCGCACTATTACCACAAGACCTTAACTCTGCGATCAGCGAAGCGCTTAAAAAAAATCCAGCAATTGAGGGCGCTTACTGGGATGTTCTTGCAACAGAAAGCCTGCAAGCTATAACTGATGCCGAGAAATACCCAACAATTAATTTCGTTTTAGAACGGACTTGGGACAACAATATAGACGGTGACGAAGGCCCTAGTGAAGACCTACTCGCCATGGTTCGACTTAATTACAACCTTTACAGTGGAGGCTCATCCAAACGCAAACAAGAAGCGGCTGTACAGCAAAACATCCAAGCTACAGAGATTCGTCGAAACACGATTCGTGACACAGAGTTAACCGTTCGATTGGCTTGGGCAGCTTATGAAGCAACTACAAAGCAGAAAGAACACATTCGACAATATGTTATTTCGACTAAAGAATCACAAGTCGCTTACGAAAAACAATTTCGTTTAGGTCGCCGCTCCTTATTGGATGTTTTAGACAGTGAAAATGAACTATTTGAAGCACGCCAAGACTACGTAAATGTTGACTACGATGAATTATTTTCTGAGTTTCGCTTATTCAACGCCAAAGGTGAGCTAATGAGAGCTCTTCGTATCTACCGTCCATCATTGCTCGGCTTTAATGACGAGTTTGATAAGAAAGGCTCTCTCACGGTAAAAAACAGTGTGGTTGAAGAACTAGTAGAGACCGAAAACTCGACAATTCAAAATGAGCCTAGTGCTGCGTCGCCAACCACTACTGACACAACAACGAAAACAGACCAAGAAAGTTTAGAAAACGAACTTTTCCTTGAGGCCAATGAAAACAGCAGTAGCTGGTAAATTTTATTAGAATTTATTTGTTAGAACCAAAAAGCTAGATGAGTGAAAGCCATTCACTCATCTAGCTTTTTTATCTCTCCATGCACCATCTATAAAAGCAACTATCTGCAAAACAATGGTGTTTTTTTCTTCTCAGCGTCCCCATATTTCTATAGCATCAATACTTATTAATATATTTTCAAAATACGAAGGTATTACTTCGTTTTAGGAATCACCCTATGACTATCAAACTCGGCATTGTTATGGATCCTATTTCATCCATAAACTACAAAAAAGACACCTCACTCGCCATGCTTTGGGCCGCTGCTGAAAAAGGCTGGCAGCTCATTTATATGGAGCAAAAAGATTTATTCATAGAAGAGGGAAAAGCATTCGCCATGACTCGCCCTCTCAATGTCTACAAAGACTCATCACACTTTTATGATCTAGGCGAAGAAACAAAAATACCGCTTGGCGACCTTGATGTCATTTTAATGCGCAAAGATCCACCGTTCGACAGTGAGTTTGTTTACAGCACCATGATTCTTGAGCAAGCAGAAAGAGATGGCGCATTGGTTGTGAATGACCCCAAAAGCCTTCGCGACTGCAACGAGAAACTCTTTGCAACCCAGTTCCCTCAATGTTGCCCACCAGTGTTAGTGACACGCCGTGCAGACTTACTAAAGTCCTTTCATAAAGAACACGGCGATGTGATTTTTAAACCTTTAGATGGCATGGGTGGAACCGCTATTTTTCGCCTCAAATCAGACGATTCAAACGTCAGTGTGATTATCGAAACCCTAACCAACATGGGTGCAGAACAAATCATGGCGCAGAAATTTATCCCTGAAATAAAGCAAGGCGATAAGCGCATCTTAATCGTCAATGGTGAGCCAGTTCCTTTCGCGTTGGCACGTATTCCAGCTTCAGGAGAAACTCGTGGTAATTTGGCAGCAGGCGGACGAGGCGAAGGCCGACCACTGAGCGACAGAGATCGTTGGATTTGCGAACAAGTTATTCCTTCTTTGAAAGAGAAAGGGCTAATGTTTGTTGGCTTAGACGTTATTGGCGATTACCTCACTGAAATAAATGTTACGAGCCCTACTTGTGTGAGAGAGCTAAACGACCAATTCGGTTTAGACATCGCCATGACATTAATTGAGGCAATCGAAGCACGCCTTCAGTAATATTAAATGATGCGAACACTCGATAAATTTTCCATCACGCTTTTCATTGCCATTAGCCTTCATGTGCTAATGGTGATGATTGTTGGCTTTGACTTCACACTTCCATCGCCCAAACCTAAAACCTTGGAAATCACTTTAGTTCAACACACAACAAAGGCACCTGTTGATGCAGACTTTATCGCCCAAGCTAACCAACAAGCCAGCGGTACAGAGTTACGCAAACAAAAGCTGACAACTACAGAAAACTCCCGTTTTTTATCAGATACTATTCAAGAAATATCACCACCGATTCAACCACAACTGGCCTCAGCTGAACCCATTGATGAGCCTAGAGTACTTGCTACAAGCAACCAAGAAGCGATTTTTGAAGTACTTGATGAGTCTGAACAAGAAGTAAAAACCTTAGAAGAAAGGTTTCGTGGTGAGACTCAACTCCCTAGTCATCTTTCTACTGACATAGCAACCTTAGAAGCGCTACTCGACCAGCAACGCCAATCTTATGCTAAGCGCCCACGTATTCGCCGTTTGACCTCTGTTTCAGCAAAAGCGGCAGTCGATGCTCAGTATCTAGATGACTGGCGACGCAGAATTGAACGAATAGGCAACATTCATTACCCAGAAGAAGCCAAGCGAAATCATTTATACGGGGAATTACGTTTGGCCGTCAGCCTACTTCCAAACGGCTACATTGATGATATTGAAATCTTACATTCATCAGGAAAAAGAGTATTAGATGACGCAGCTATGCGCATTGTTCGATTGGCAGAACCTTTCCAAGCCTTTCCAAGCGAACTCAAAAAGGAAGTAGATAAGCTCGAGATTATTCGGACCTGGCGCTTTGTGCCTGGCAACCAATTAAGAAGTCAGTGAGCACTCTCTTCTACGCCAAAAAGCGAACCTCACAACACACATTCTAAAAACAAAAAAGCCTTCTTTATGGTGATCACAAAGAAGGCTTTTTTTATCTCAAGAAAGAAAGATCAATCGAACTGACCTTCCCCCATTGCAACACGTATTTTTTTCATAGCGTTTTTTTCGAGCTGACGAATTCGCTCAGCTGAAACACCATATTCATCGGCCAAATCATGCAAAGTTGATTTGCCGTCTGACAACCAACGTTGCACTAGGATATTACGGCTACGTTCGTCCAAATCAGCCATTGCAACTTCAAGGCGCTGGTTAGAATCTTCTGTCCAGTCACCATTTTCAAGCAAAGTTGCTGGGTCGTATCTATGATCTTCTAAATACTGAGACGGCGCCTGAAATGCGCTTTCATCGTCGTCATCAGCAGAAGCATCAAAAGCCATATCAGAAGAACTTAAGCGCCCTTCCATCTGACGAACCACCTCAGGCGTTACGCCCAAATCACTCGCAACAGACTCAACTTCAGAATTACTGAACCAAGACAAGCTCTTCTTCGCGCTACGTAGGTTGAAAAACATTTTACGTTGAGCTTTGGTTGTCGCAACTTTTACGATGCGCCAGTTTTTCAGAATGAACTCATGAATCTCTGCTTTAATCCAATGCACAGCAAAAGAAACAAGGCGCACGCCCACTTCAGGGTTAAAGCGCTTAACAGCCTTCATTAGGCCAACATTGCCTTCTTGGATTAAGTCGCCTTGTGCTAAACCATATCCGGAATAACTTTTCGCGATATGAACAACAAATCTCAAATGCGACATTACCAATGTACGTGCTGCTTCGAGGTCTTCTTGATAGTAAAGACGCTCAGCCAATGCTTTTTCTTCATCAGCGGATAAAATCGGAATTCTACTAACGGCCTGTATGTAGGACTCAAGGTTTTGACCTGGAATCATCATGTCCGTAGGTTGGAGAGTTTTAGCCATCTCTATTTCCACCTTTTTAATTGCTCATACTGAGTATGAGAAAAATATTACCAAGTAAGTGCTTTCCATGTGTGACATAAATGTGAATAAACCATGGCTATTATCTAATGACTGATATTAGCCTTTTATGATCACTGCAATTCAATATTTGCTATATGACGATTCACTGCAATCCAAGAGCCAATCACGCCAACAAAAGCACTAATAGTTAAACACAAAACAATCTCATCTGCATTAAAAGACTGCAACTCAAAGCCACTTTGGTAGGAATCTATCAAACGCTCTGCAGGCGCACTAATCCACCAGCTGAGCAAGAGAACACATAGGCTGGCAAAGAGCCCGCCTAAGGCACCAAACCAAAATCCCATGTATAAAAATGGGCGACGAATATAACCATCTGTCGCACCGACTAATTTCATAACCAAAACTTCATCGCGACGACTTTCTACCGCCATTCGAATCGTATTACCGACAATTAAAAACACTGCCACCACCAATAAAACAGACAACGCATAAGAAAAACGCTGTCCAAAACTCAATATATTGGCAAGACGCTGTAACCATTGTGCATCTAATTCTGCGTATTCCACTTCTTGTTGACTAGCCAATTGATCACGTAATACCTGTAAGTTCGGCAAAGTCGTCACATCCACCATTTCGCGAGGGATAACTCGTAACACAATCGGCAAAGGGTTCTCTGGTAAAGAAGATAAGATCTGTTCGTAGCCACTGGATTGCTCGAAATATCTTAACCCCTCCTCCTTAGAAATATATTCCACCGATGCCACGTCCGCTTGTGCAGAAATACGATGAGACAAAGCAAGCGCCTGAGTGTCTTCTAAACCAGGGAACAAATACAAAGTAATGACTGACTGCTGCTCCCATTGATCTGTCACCGATTGCACGTTTTTCAACAAAACATACAAACCACTAGGCAAAGACAAAGCAATGGCAATCACCATCACCGTCATCACACTAGACAAAGGATAAGACACCAAACGCATGAAGCTTTCAGTCAATGTCGTTTGATGCTGTCTTAGATACTTACCAAGATTGAATGAAGAGCGAGCAGGCCAATGATGCTTTGTCGCCTTTATCGATTCTCTTGTAGCGCCACGCTGATTGGGTTTCTGTGCCATTTAGCCAAACCCTCCATCGTTAACCATTCGTCCTTGATTAAGAGTAAGCACTCGATGACGCATGCGAGCAACCAAAGCCAAATCGTGACTGGCAATCAACACTGTCACACCCACTCGGTTAAACTCTTGAAAAAGATTCATGATTTCAGCGGATAATTTAGGATCTAAGTTACCTGTAGGCTCATCGGCCAATAGAAGTTGCGGCTTATTGACGACTGCTCGAGCAATACCGACACGCTGCTGCTCACCACCAGACAATGCCATCGGATTATATTTTTCCTTATCCAACAATCCGACTTTGTCCAATGCAGCACGCACACGCTTCGCAATTTGTTGTGGATCTGCGCCGCTCACCTGCAAAGGCAAAGCAACATTATGGAAAACACTCCTATCAAATAAAAGCTGGTGATTTTGAAACACCACACCCACTCGACGTCTGTGCTGAGGAATCGCCCGTCGACTTAACGTTCGCAGATCAACACCATCGACAAGAATTTGCCCTGATGTCTGGCGCTCAATCATCATCATGAGTTTCATTAAGGTACTTTTACCTGCACCAGAATGCCCAGTAAGAAACGCCATTTCACCTTGGCGCAAATGAAAACTCACCTGCGACAATGCTTCCTGCCCGCTCTCGTACTTTTTACCCACTCGCTGAAATTCGATTTCCACCTTGATCCACTATCCTTAAATTAAAATAAGAAACGCCAGTTTATAAGGCGAATCGCTCAAAATTTTATTCACTTTCAAACAATGCGTCTACGAACTCTTGCGCAACGAAAGGACGTAAATCATCCGCCTGCTCACCCACGCCAATATAACGTATAGGCAAACCGAACTGTTTGGCAATCGCAAAGATAATCCCGCCTTTTGCTGTGCCATCCAATTTCGTCAAAGTAATACCACTTACGCCAACGGCTTCAGAGAAAAGCTTAGCTTGGCTAATCGCGTTTTGACCAGTGCCGGCATCAAGCACAAGCATGACTTCATGGGGTGCGTTTTCATCAAGCTTTTTCATTACTCGAACGACTTTCGACAACTCATTCATTAAGTTTTCTTTGTTTTGCAAACGACCCGCTGTGTCAGCAATAACAACATCAACACCTTTGGCTTTAGCGGATTCAAGCGCATCATAAATAACAGACGCAGAATCTGCACCTGTATGTTGTGCGACAACAGGAACATTATTACGTTCACCCCAAACCTGAAGCTGCTCAACCGCTGCGGCACGGAATGTATCGCCCGCCGCCAACATAACACTTTTGCCTTCTGCCTGATATTTTTTAGCCAACTTACCGATTGTGGTTGTTTTCCCAACACCATTCACGCCAACCATTAAAATAACGAAAGGACCTTCTTTACTCACAGGCTCAAGAGTTTTCTGTGAGTTGCTCAGAATATCGGCCATATCAGATTTAAGCGTTGTCAGTAACGTATCTGAGTCTTTCAACTCTTTACGATTCAACTTATCCGTCAGCCCATTCACCAACGCCTGAGTAGCATCAATGCCCACATCCGCCATCAGAAGCTGAGTTTCAAGCTCTTCTAACAGGTCATCATCAACTTTTTTGCTGCCCAAAATCACAGACGATAAACCGTTGCCTAATCCGCCGCGAGTACGAGACAAACCGGCTTTAATTCTTTGCGCCCAAGAAAGCGTCGGAGTTTTTGGCTCTTCTTTCACTTCTTCTGCTTGAGGCGCTTCGTCTTCCACCGTTTCAGCTTCGACTTCTTCTACAGGTTCAGCAACTTCTGGCTCTTCAGCAACAACAGGTTCTTCTACGATCGCTTCTGTCACATCTTTCGTAGCAATTGGTGCTTGCTCAACTTCAGGCGTTTCTGCCGTTAATTCTTTTTCAGAAACGGCCAACTCTTCCACTAAATCACTTTCTGCAATCGGTGCTTTTCCGGTCACAATGTCTGCTTCAACAACAGAAGGCTTATCAATAGGTTCGCTTACTGGCGCATCTTGAGCAGCTTGGTCTTTTCTTTTCGCTGCTTTAATTTCTGCATTCATCTTATTCACAAAACGACGACGAATAACAAAAGCAACGATCGCTAAACTTGTACCAATCGCAATTGGTACATAACGAGCGTATTCCTCACCAAGATAAGGCGTAAAAAAAGCAATAATTTGATTAACAATTTCCATTAAATTTGTCTCTTTATTTTGACTGATGCAGTAAACACCAGTGAAATGCTATGATTAGAAGCAACGCCACAAGATTGGGCGCGTAAAAATGAGTATTTTACCATCATTCTAGCTAGCAAACAGGTCTAGTTTCACGCAAAACGACATATAACACACACCTTAAGGTGCTTTATGCCCGATAATAGTAAACCTCTGTTCAGTCGACCTGTTTTAGCCATCATTATGGTTTTCTGTACATTAGCCGTTTGGGTGCTACAACTCACTGCGCCAAGCAGCAAACTCCCGACGCCGAATATAGAAACATCCGAAACGGATTCCGGTATTCCCATTATTTGGCTTGAGCAAAACAGTTGGGAAGGTGGTGACAAAGTTGAAATTCGCTTTACCTTCCGAACGCCAGTTTCT
Source organism: Marinomonas sp. 5E14-1 (assembly GCF_039939215.1). Taxonomy (NCBI): domain Bacteria; kingdom Pseudomonadati; phylum Pseudomonadota; class Gammaproteobacteria; order Oceanospirillales; family Oceanospirillaceae; genus Marinomonas; species Marinomonas sp. 5E14-1. Next base: position 29,511 of record NZ_JBDXMW010000006.1, read on the forward strand.
CAATCAGCACCAACAGACGCCAATCTGGCCCAAACAACACTTGCCATGCTAATGAGTGATTCCTTGCCACTTAGCACGGCATCCATAAACCAAAGGTTAGCGCCTTTAGCCGCGCAAGCCAGTAGCCATTATGACTATGAAAGTCAGGTCATTGGTTTAACGCTCAGCAGCCAAACAACTTATCTCATGCGCACGCTATCATTAGTGGACAACTGGTTGGCAGAACCTGCATTTAAGCATCGCACATTAGATAATTGGCAACGACGCCACACAGAAACGGAGCCATACAAAGCAGAAGAAAGACTGTTTCAGGATCAGGACAAGCAGGAAAATAACACCGATGTGGTAGCCGTCACATTGGAGCAAGTCAGCCAGTATTACAAAACAATACACTCAAATGCGTCTGCCATTTACGTGATCGGCAACTTAAATACAGAAGCAAAAGCCGCTATTGAAGAGGTTCTTAATAATGTCAGCGAAAACGATCAACTCGCTGTGGAATCAACGTCAATAGAAGAATATGAGCCTGCCTCTCACACAGTTGAATTTAACAAAAAGTCAGCATCAAATTATCTATGGCAAACTCAAAGCGCTGTTGCTTTGGAGCCTATTGCATCGGTCAAAGAATGGATCAGCTTACAAATATGGGGCGCAGATTTAGTCTCAACATTGAATAAACAAACCAATATGGATTTTGTACAGCTTGCCTTTACCTTATCGCCAAAACACCCTTGGGCTCGTTGGAACATTCAATATTCCGCTGCGCTAACTCAAGACGCCGAGAACCTAAACACAAAAATGCTCGATGCGAAAAGCTTCCTAACACAACACAACATCCCATCAGCTCAAAACCAAGCCACTTTTAACAGACTGTTTGATAGTTTTAAAACACAATTGGAAATACAAACTCAGTCTCCAACATGGTGGAGCTATATGGCGACCCAAGTCATCCATTTAGACGGGCAATTAACCTTGGAAGAATTTGTAAACTCCTATAAAAAAGCCATCGACACTTTTACCCAAACCGATTACCAGAACGCCTTAACAGGTTTATTAAAGGCATCGACTTACCAAGAGATTCAGGTTTACCAATGAGAAAGAAAACACCACAGCAAGCTTCCAAAAGCAGCAAAGCTAAGGCTTCTAAACTCCGAATAATTGCCGGTGAATGGCGCTCACGTCAGTTGCCTATTCCTAATATTGAAGGCTTAAGGCCCACACCAGACAGAGTGCGCGAAACCCTCTTCAATTGGATTAATCATTTCGTTCCCGGTGCGACATGCGGCGACTTTTTTTGTGGCTCTGGCGCATTAGGTCTAGAAGCCTTATCCCGCGGCGCCAAGCATCTTACCTTTGTTGATAACTCTCGTGTCGTTTCTCAACAAATGACGGCTAACCTCGCCACATTAGGCGCGACCAATGCCGAAGTCATCACACAAAATGCAGCAGCGTTTCTAGAAACAGCCACGCCTCAGCCATTAGACATCATCTTCTTAGATCCGCCTTTTCGCAAAGGTTGGTTGGCGCAAATCATTCCTCTACTAGAAAAAGGCTGGTTAGCAGAACGCGCTCTGGTCTACATCGAAATGGAAAAAGAAACCGCGATTCCTTCTTTACCGAACAACTGGACATTACAAAAAGAAAAAACAGCAGGTCAATTAGTCTATCGGCTCTTTGAGGTATCCAATCCACTGAGTGGAACTCATTAACACCACAATAAAACGCCCTACCCAAGATAGGGCATTTACATAAATCAACACCACTTCACGCACTAAAACCATACACCCAACGACAATGGACCAACCTCTTCCCTTGTAAAACGCTCGATCTAACGTGCTCCATTACTGGCGTAATGCTTGCTTAGCTCTCTTTGTCATATGCATATTTATGTGCATAGTTCGTCGATATTAAAAGGGAACCTCGTATGTTGGCAAATCTATCCTTTAAAGCGAAACTACTACTTTTACTTTTTATCGCCATCATAGGCTTTATCACCGTCACTTTTGTTGCGATGCAAAGTCTATCAGAAGAAAGAAGCGCTAATCAGGAACTTAGAACGCTTTCCAAAATTCAATCATCTAACGATCGTTTAAATATTCAAATGTTAGAAATCTCCGATGGTTTGAGATCTATTTCAGAAGACAGTTATTCTGATTACGTCAATGCAACAAACCAACAGATAGAAAAGAATGGCATTATCATTCATGAAAACATCGAAAAAGCTAAAAATTTAGAACTAAAACAAACATTAGAAGATAGTCTCATCACGATCAACGACTACAGTGAAGCACTGCTCGCTCTTATTGAAGAACGTCATCTCATGGGGTTTGACTCAGCTTCCGGCCTACGTGGAAAAATAAATAATATGGGCATAGAGATCAGTGAAGACATAAATCATCTTAGTCTATTAAACAGAGAATTCACTAATGTTCGTAAAGCAGAAGCAGGATACTTAGCCGATCCAACAGATGAGATCTTTGAAGAGCTCTCTAGCAGTTTTTCCCGTTACGAAAATCGTGTACTAAACTTCGGATTCGAGGATACTCATGGGGTAAAAGCCTATGCATATCGTGATGCTCTTATTCAATACGGGGAAGAGTTTAAAAGACTCAATCAAGTCGAAACTGAATTTGAATTGCAAAGAAAACGCTTCAATGAAAACCAACTACAATCTAGTCTGCTTATTGAAAGTGTCATATCGAAGGCCGAATTAAGTACTGAAAGCAGCGCCCAAAAAGCAAATATCATGCTCCTCAGCGTGAGCGCAGCCGTCATCCTCATCGCAACACTTTTAATGACCACTATTGGACGTAGTGTAAACAAGACTCTGCAAAGCATCATTACAGACTTGAACAAAGTGAAACAAGGCAATATGACAGCCAAAGCGCAAGTTAACAACAAACGTAACGATGAATTTGATCAATTAAGTCAATCGCTTAATGAAATGACGACAGGGTTAGGCGGGGTTTTACATGATGTAGTTTCCACCACTGATAGCGTTGGCACAATGTCGGTTGATTTGAATAATACGATTAACAACATAGCCAGCAGCAACCATCTAGTGAACCAACGTACTCATTCATTGGCTAGCGCTACTGACAACATATCCAATCGACTGACCGAATTATCCAGTACAACAGATTCTCTTCGTCTCCAATCTAACAACACATACCAGTCTGCTAAATCTGGTGCGGAGACGATAAAAGCAGTACTCAATAGTATTAGCGACACAGTTAATGTCGTAAATACCACCAGCGGTCAGCTAAATGAACTAGGTAAATTATCAAAAGACATTGATGACGTTATTGGTATGATCAACGATTTGGCAAACCAGACCAACCTACTAGCCTTAAACGCTGCCATTGAAGCAGCACGAGCAGGAGAAGCTGGACGAGGCTTTTCAGTGGTCGCCGACGAAGTTCGCGCCTTAGCTGAAAAAACAGTCGATGCAACATCCAAAATCACCGAAATCGTCAACACTATCCAAAGTTCGACTCAAACAGCAATCTCGACAATGCAAGGCGGGCAAGCCAACTTAAAAGTAATCAGTGCAAATGGTGGACATGCAGAAGAAGCTATGCGAGAAATCGAATCCAGTGCAATGACAGGTTCACAGTCTACCGATGAAATGGCTAATGCCATTCAGGACGTCGCCAGCACAGCAATACAAATGAGTTCAGAAATGGAAGAAATTGCACGACAATTGAATCAAGACACTGACTCAATCGATATATTGGCCGATAAGACAAAGCAAATTCAAAACCTATCTGATCAACTCGCTAATAAAACACAAGTGTTTACTCTGGCATAATCTCTCCATAAAGTGCTTCTTATTGCTCTAGCGACACTTCTGAGTAATAAGAAGCATTTTATCACCTTTTGATATCCGATTCTTCCATTCTCACAGATACGATCAAGCCTTGATGCTATGCAACGCAAACGCTAGACTGTGTGCCATTATTCATCAATAAAGTTTCCCATTTTTCTTCACGGGAATTCGAGCATTTTCATTAGGATTACCGAAAACTATGCCGGACGTTATTCCAGCCGACTCTGTAGGACTTGTTACGCCACAGATTGCAAAGTTTGAAACCTCACTGGACCTTTCCTGTGGGCAAACTTTGTCAAGTTACCAGCTTGTTTATGAAACCTACGGCACGCTCAATGAAGACGCTTCCAACGCGATTCTAATTTGCCATGCATTAAGCGGCGATCATCATGCGGCTGGCTTTCACTCTATGGATGATAAAAAGCCCGGTTGGTGGGATTCGGCTATTGGCCCAAACAAAGCCATTGATACGAATGAATTCTTTGTTATTGCCTTAAATAACTTAGGCGGTTGTTGTGGTTCTACTGGGCCAACCAGTATCAACCCAGACACGGGAAAACGCTGGGAAGCCGATTTCCCAATGGTTACTGTCGAAGACTGGGTAGAAAGCCAAGCTCGCCTAGCGGATTTATTAGGTATTCAAACCTTTGCTGCGATCATTGGCGGCAGCCTTGGTGGCATGCAAGTATTGGAATGGAGCATTCGTTATCCAGATCGCCTTAAATCAGCCGTTCTGATTGCCTCAGCGCCTAAATTGTCCACACAAAACATCGCCTTCAATGAAGTAGCGCGTCAATCTATTCGTCGCGATCCTGAGTTTTTCGATGGCAACTATCTTGGCAACGAGGCCATTCCAACCAATGGTTTAGGTTTGGCTCGCATGTTAGGACACATTACCTACTTGTCAGATGACGCCATGGGCGCGAAATTCGGTCGTCAAATGCGTAATGACACATATCAGTACAATTACGACATCGAATTTGAAGTAGAAAGCTACCTAAGATACCAAGGCGAAGCCTTCACTAAACGCTTTGATGCCAACACGTATATGTTGATGACAAAAGCCTTGGATTACTTCGACCCTGCATCAAAAACCGATAATGACTTAGCAAAAGCCCTCAGCCATACACGCTGTGAATTTTTACTGGTGTCTTTCACAACGGATTGGCGCTTTGCCCCAGAGCGCAGCGAAGAGATAGTCAACGCCTTAATCAAAGCAGGCAAACCTGTTTCGTATGCCAAGATCGAAGCGGCAGAAGGTCACGATGCTTTTTTATTCCCGATTCCTCGTTATATGGCCGTGTTGAATACGTTTCTAACACGTGTTTCCAATAACCTAACCACGGAGGCCAAATAATGCGCAGTGATTTAGAAATGATCGACGAATGGATTCAGCCCAAAACCCGTGTTTTAGATTTGGCGTGTGGCCCGGGTGAATTGCTTCACCATTTAATCCAGAACAAACAAGTCAGTGGTTATGGCTTAGAGATCCGTGACAAGGATCTAAACACTTGTATTGAAAAAGGCATTCCTGTTTTAGAGCAAAACATTGACGAAGGTTTGCAAAATTTCGACGACCAAAGCTTTGATGTGGTAATGATGACACACGCTTTGCAGCAATTCCGTCGCCCTGATTTATTGATCGACGAAATGCTCCGCATCGGCAAAGAGTGCATCATTACGTTCCCGAACTTTGGCCATTGGCGTAACCGCATACACCTTGCCATAAAAGGTCGCATGCCAGTGTCTGAGTTTTTGCCTTATAACTGGTACGACACTCCAAACATTCACTTCTTTACCTTTCAAGATTTTGAACGTTTATGTCGCGAAAAAAACATCAAAATTTTACGTTGGGCCGCCGTAGATGGCCAATTAAAAGACCACTGGTGGATACGCAGCATGCCTAACTTATTCAGTGAAACAGCGATCTTTCACATCAGCCGTTAAACCACACATTTCTATTAGCTTTAAAGGTATTCCCATGAGCCAAACCATTGTTTTAGCCAGTAACAACGCTGGAAAAATCAAAGAATTCAACGCACTACTCAGCAACATGGGGATTGATGTTAAGCCTCAAGGAGAGTTTCAAGTTGAAGAAGCAGATGAAACAGGTCTGAGCTTTATTGAAAATGCCATTTTAAAAGCGCGCCACGCTTGCGCGAAAACAGGCTTGCCAGCCTTGGCAGACGACTCCGGTATTGAAGTCGATTACCTTAACGGAGCCCCGGGCATTTACTCGGCGCGTTTTGCTGGCGAACATGGCAACAATGCCGCCAACAATGCTTTATTACTGGAAAAATTAGACGGCGTGCCAGACATTGAGCGTACCGCTCGTTTTCACTGCGTATTGGCTTACATGCGCCATGAAAATGACCCAACACCTCTCGTATTCCATGGCACATGGGAAGGTCGGATTTTAGAGTCGAGCGCAGGTCAAGAAGGCTTTGGTTACGACCCTATTTTCTATGTTCCAGAATGCGGTTGTAGTTCTGCCAGCTTACCAAAAGAAGTCAAAAATCAGATCAGCCATCGCGCGAAGGCCTTAAAACAATTGGTCGCAGCCTTTCAGCAAGGCAATGTATTGTGAACAAAGGCCTGCCTCCGTTAAGCCTATACATTCATTTACCTTGGTGTGTCAAAAAGTGCCCTTATTGTGATTTTAATTCACACCAAGCCGACCGCTTTTCGGACAATGGCGAATTACCAGAAGACGCTTATCTTGCTCAACTACTGGCGGATCTAGACACAGATTTGCCTTATGTTGCAGGTCGCCCAATTCAAAGTGCTTTTATTGGTGGCGGCACACCAAGCTTAATGAGCGAAGATTTCTACTATCGCCTTATGGACGCTCTCAGGGAAAAGCTTGTTTGGGTCGACGATGCAGAAATCACAATGGAAGCGAATCCAGGAACTTTTGAACAAGAAAAGTTTCGTCATTTTCGCCAAGCGGGCATCAATCGCCTCTCTATTGGTATCCAAAGTTTCCAGCCAAACCTGTTGAAAACCCTAGGAAGAATCCACAACCGCGACGAAGCCATTCACGCTGTGGATAAATCCAGAGCCGCTGGGTTTGATAATATCAACATAGATTTGATGCATGGTTTGCCAGAACAAAGCCAAGCCATGGCGATGGAAGATTTATCCATCGCGATAAATTTGAACCCTGAACACCTTTCTTGGTATCAGCTGACAATAGAGCCTAACACCGAGTTTTATCGTCGCCCTCCCACCTTGCCAGAAGACAACACCTTGTGGGATATCCAAGATGCAGGTCAAAAATTACTGCAACAACATGGCTACAAACAATATGAAGTATCTGCGAATTCGAAACTAGGTTGCCGTGCCTCACACAATTTGAATTACTGGCGCTTTGGCGATTACATTGGCATTGGTGCAGGCGCTCATGGAAAAATCACGTTAGTTAATGGTCAAATATTTCGAACTCGAAAGACTCGACACCCAAATCATTACCTCAACAATTTACCAGAAGCGCTAGTCATTAAAGAAGAAATAGCCAAGGAAGACTTACCACTTGAGTTTATGATGAATCGCTTACGCTTGTTCGAAACCTTTGACCTTAAAGATTATGAGCGTTTCACCTATCAAACCCTACCAGATTCGTTGATTAGAGCCTGTAAAACCGCCATAAAACAAGGCTTGTTAGACGCTGAAGAATGGAAAAAGCACCGAGTAAAAACCACCGAAAAAGGAAAATTATTCCTTAATGAATTGCTCGAATTCTTCCTTCCTTAGTCCCGTCACTTTGCTTACTATAATTTGACATCTAACTAAATTACTGTACTCTTTGCAACCTCGTAAAAAAGGCCTTATAGATGGCCTTTTTTCGTTCCATTGCTAACCACATTGAAAATACGAAATGTATCTACTCGTTTTACTTACGACTCAAACCTATAACAATTTATTGTGTTCACGACACGCGTTTGAACTATCTAAAGCAGCTTAAACAGACCGACACAGGTCGTATTAAGAACAATCAAATGATAAGAGTTCTTTTAGGATGACGTAACGAGATGGCATAACGATGTACGAATGCCAGTTTGTATTGATCAGTTTGGAACATGGTTTAGCAACATTTCACTCATTCAGGAGAATACTTATGAGCACGAAAGTGCCTGAAAATGGTCGGAAAGAATACAACACAGCTTACAAGGTAGGACAAGACAACGTTCAGTTTCTTGGCCTAGACGTACTGAATCCTGTATTCAGTACCAGTGCTGTTATCATTTTTGCTTTTATCCTCGGAAGCATCTTATTTCCTAATGACGCAAGCGAACTTCTATCGAGTGCCAAAAGCTGGTCTATAAATAACTTTGACTGGTTCTTCATGGTATCTGGCAACATTTTTGTGCTGTTCTGCTTAGCGTTAATCGCTCTTCCGTTTGGTAAAATTCGCCTTGGTGGAACGCAAGCAACCGCTGAACACTCGACCATCACTTGGTTCTCAATGCTTTTTGCCGCCGGCATGGGCATTGGCTTGATGTTTTGGAGTGTCGCAGAACCTGTGGCGTATTACACAGGCTGGTACGGCACACCGTTTGAGGTCATGAAAAACACGCCGGAAGCCAAAGACTTAGCTATGGGTGCAACCATGTTCCATTGGGGTCTTCACCCTTGGGCTATTTATGCAGTTGTTGGTCTTTCTCTTGCTTTCTTCGCTTACAACAAAGGTTTGCCGCTAACGATTCGTTCTGCGTTCTACCCTTTATTAGGTGAAAAAGTCTGGGGGAAAATCGGTCACTTGATCGATATTATTTCTGTTATCGCGACTATTTTTGGTTTGGCAACATCACTTGGTTTTGGTGCTCAGCAAGCAACCAGTGGTCTGAACTTCTTATTCGGTATTCCAAACACACTAACAACGCAAATCCTTGTTATTTGTGCTGTAACGGCCGTTGCCATTGTTTCGGTTGCTCGTGGTTTGGAAGGCGGTGTTAAGCTGCTGTCTAACGTCAATATGATCATTGCTGCGGTATTGGCTTTGTTTATTGTGATCGTTGGTAACACAGGCGCGATTTTCGCGGCGATGGGTTCTTTCTTCCTTGGTTACATTGAAAACATCATTCCACTAAGTAACTGGATTGGTCGTGAAGACGAAACCTTCTACCACGGCTGGACTGTGTTCTACTGGGCTTGGTGGATTTCCTGGTCACCATTTGTCGGCATGTTTATCGCACGCGTTTCTCGTGGTCGTACAGTGCGTGAGTTTGTTGTGGCTGTGTTACTTGTGCCAACAGCGGTTTCATTGGTTTGGATGTCTATCTTCGGCGGTTCCGCATTGGACCAAGTCGAAAATGGCGTAGGCGCTTTGGCAAACGGCATCAGTGATTCTTCACTGGCGATGTTCCAAATGTTTGCAAGCTTGCCATTAACCTCTTTGACTTCTTTTGTGGGCATTGTTCTTGTCTTGGTGTTCTTTGTCACCTCTTCTGACTCTGGTTCTTTGGTTATCGACGGTATTACAGCCGGCGGTAAAACAGATGCGCCAATGATCCAGCGCGTGTTCTGGGCGGTTCTTGAAGGTGTTATCGCCATTGCCTTGTTAATTGGTGGAGGTTCTGAAGCACTTGGCGCTATTCAGGCTGCAGCAATCACCATTGGCTTACCTTTCACTTTGCTGATGCTCATCATGTGTATCAGTTTGTGGAAAGGCTTACGCAGCGACATACACCTTTATAAATAGTCGAGTTTAATAAAGATCAATGTCACTTAAAGCAATGCGAGTGAGGGCTTAACCTTCCCTCGCATTGTTTTTTCTAAGTAAGTATTTTATTATCAGCGCCCTCTTAGGGGAGTAATCTTCTTTGCTTTTTGCAAAGATCCTTTGTCAACATAATCGAGCCTCAAGCTCGTGGCAAAGAAGTCCTGATTCTATATTTTTTGAACAGTCAGGATTGATGAGACTTAAGACAGTAACTTGGCTCTGGTGGGCACAAGTCTATTGTCTTTTGTTTATGCCCACCTAGGATTTTTTATATGGATGCGTTACTCACTTCTATTTCTACCGTTGCTCTTGCTGAGATGGGTGATAAAACCCAACTCCTAGCGCTCTTCCTCGCAACACGCTTCCCATCAAAAATATCGATTGCTCTAGGTATTTTAGTAGCAACACTGCTCAATCATGCGATTTCTACTTGGCTTGGTGTGGAAATCAGTCATTGGTTGCCAATGAGCGCGGTGAATTGGGTGGTTGGCATCAGCTTTATCGCCGTTGGTTTGTGGTTACTCATTCCTGACAAAGACAACATCGAAGACAACAAGATACTGAAATACGGCGCATTCGGTGCAAGTTTTATGCTGTTTTTCCTCGCCGAAATTGGCGATAAAACTCAAATAGCGACGGTTTTATTAGGCGCTCACTATGGTAATGTTTGGATGGTTCTCATCGGTTCTACCGTAGGAATGATGCTAGCCAATGTACCTGTGGTATTTGCTGGTCGCTGGATAATGGATTGCATCAACGCGAAACGCACTCGTCAGCTGGCTTGCTTGCTTTTCCTCATCATGGGCGTTGCGACTATTGTGTCTCCATTGCTCAACTCATAAGGCTTTCTGATGGACGTCGAATTAACCGAAATACTCGAAGCACTTTGTCAGCACGCACCGTTTAATGACATTGCAGATGACCTACAACTCCATGATATGGTTAAAGAAATTGAAATTCAGTATCTGCGATCAGGAGAATACATCATTGCCCCTGATACATTGAACGACACGCTGTTTTTTATTCGTAGTGGTGCGATAGAAAACCTCAGTAAAGAGCAAAAGCTTATTCGACGCATGAACGAAGGCGAACTTTTTGGCTACGCTTCCATCTTACGTGGCGGGAAGTCATCGCAATCAATGCGCACCATAGAAGACAGCTTGCTGTATCGCATCCCAGCACGCTGGTTCCTTAAGTTCTACGAAGAGAATGACAACTTTTCTGACTTTTTTGAACTTGAACGTCAAGCTCGCTTGCGTCTTGCGATGGATTCCCAAAGCTCAGACATTTCACTCATGACTTGCCCTGTGATTAGCCTGCTAAGACGCCCTCCCATTAGTATTCAAATGGATTCTGATATTCGTATGGCTGCGCAAACCATGTCCGAACATCGTGTCTCTAGCTTATTAATCACAGACAATGACGAGCTGATCGGCATTGTTACTGACCGAGATTTGCGCACCAGAGCCGTCGCTCAAGGCTTGGCTTATGAAACGCCGGTGTCCGCCATTATGACTCGCGACCCAATTATCATGGACAGCCGAGATTATGCCTCCGAAGCCGTCCTAAAAATGATGGAAAGAAACGTCCACCACATTCCTATTATTAAAAACGGCCGCCCGATTGGTGTGGTCAGTACTGGCGATATTGTTCAAAAAGAAAGCCATGGCAGCGTGTATTTAATCAGCGATATTTTTAAGCAAAACAGCATCGAAAGCTTACGCGCCATCAGTCAAAAAATGTCTCACACCTTCACGCAACTTGTCCTTGCCGATGCCAATACTCAAATGATTGGCAACGCCATGTCGTATATTGGGACGGCCTTTGTAAAGCGACTCTTGCAGCTTGGCGAGGAAAAGTTTGGTCCAGCGCCCGTTCCTTATTGCTTCGTGGCTTTGGGCTCACAAGCGAGAGAAGAGCAAACCATCAATACAGACCAAGACAACGCGCTTATTCTAAGCGACAAATACGACAAAGAACGACACGGAAAGTACTTCGAGAATTTAAGCGATTGGGTGTGCCAGAATTTAGACAAATGCGGCTATACGCTTTGTACGGGAGATATCATGGCGTCTAACCCTCGCTGGCGCCAACCTTTATCTGTGTGGAAAGATAACTTCAGCGACTGGATACAAAACCCAAAAGCAGAAGCTTTGTTACGCCTGTCGATTTTCTTTGATTTACGAGGAATCTACGGCGATAAAACCCTCGCTAAACAACTGAATCAGCATATTCGAAAAGAAGCTCAACAACACTCTGGCTTTTTAACCCTCATGGCTCGTAACGCTAACCAGAGAAAACCGCCTTTGGGCTTTTTTAGACAATTTGTTCTAGACGGCGAAGGTAAGCAATCGCGAACCTTTAACCTAAAAGAAAGAGGCATCGCCCCGATTATCGACATTGTTCGCGTACACGCACTCGCCTGCGGCAGTGACAAGCTGAACACTTTAGAACGCATAGAAGACATCGAAGCCGCTGGTTTGCTGCCTGATGGTCGAGCAAAAGATTTAGCCTTAGCGCTGGAAATGATCGGCATGGTACGAATCAAAAACCAAAAAGACCAAATCGAAGCCGGTGACAAACCAAATAATCACGTTAACCCAGAAAACCTCTCCTCTTTTGAAAAACGCCACCTAAGAGACGCTTTCAACATTGTTACCCGACAGCAAGAATTTATTAAATTCCGTTATGCAGGGAAGCGCAGCTAAATGGCTTTTTTTAAGAAGAAACCACCAGCCGAAATACAAGACTGGAAAAGTCTGTTTGCAGAGTGGGCAGAAGAAGCGCCGGAAGGCCCTTTGAAACGCTACTATCAAGCCGGCATAATTCCCTCAAATACTAAGCTGGAAGACACGCCATTGTTAGCATTGGATTTGGAAACAACAGGGCTGGATTCCGAAAAAGACGAGATTATCAGTTTAGGCTTAATTCCCTTAAGTACCAAAACCATTCGCTGCAAGGGCGCGCAATATTGGATGGCCAAACCAGAACATTTGTTGCATGCGGAATCCGTCACCATTCATGAAATTACGGACACAGAATTGGAGCAGGCGCCGCCACTGAAAGCCATACTTGATGAAATTTTAGAAGCCATGAGCAAACAGGTCGTTGTGGTGCATTGTGTGTCGATTGAGCGCCAGTTCCTTCTAAAAGCCGCCATGAAAATATACGGTTATCCGCTCTATTTTCCGGTGCTAGACACGATGGGGATTGAACACCAAGTCATCCATAAACCTTGGTGGCAGCGCTTTGGAAAACAACCTTCGTTGCGTTTAGATGCCTGTCGTCAGCGTTATCGCTTGCCTCGTTACAAAGCGCATCACGCATTAACTGACGCTTTGTCATCTGCGGAGTTACTGCAGGCTCAAATCGCTTATCATCTCGACCCAAGCGCCGACATATCCGATTACTGGGTATAAAAAAAGCCAACCACTACTTAATCGCAATGATTGGCTTGTTCATGCGCCGAATCTTAAAAACGACTTAATTGTGCTTCCGCTTCTGCCAATGATGGTAAAGATGGGTACGCGCCAAGTTTGGTGACAGCATCTGCGCCACATGCGGCCGCGAAACGCACGATATCAACCAAAGTTTGATTCGATAACGCAGCCAAAGAAGCTTGATCACCACCTTGTGCCGCCAATTTGTAAAGCAAGCCACCAACAAACGCATCGCCTGCGGCCGTTGTGTCTTTCACTTCTACTGTTGGCGTGACAACTGTATTTTCGCCCTGCTCAGCCGTGTAGAAACGAATCGCGTTACCGCCGTCAGTTAAGACAAACAATGTCACGCCTGCCGCCAATGATTGATCAATAAGAGCAAATGGGTCTTCCGCTAACACTTCCAGTTCTTCTAAGCTGGCTTTGACAACATCACCACTTTGCATCCAATCGATGACACGTTCTCTGTTTACTTGGCCGTTTGGCCAAAGGTTGGTGCGCAGATTCACATCGACACTCACGATCCAATTCGCCGCACGCGCCATACGAACACCAGCTAATGTTGCTTTAGTGATGTCAGCGTCTGTCAATGTGTTAGAGCAAGTGTGGAAAACACCTTGGCTTTGAGTGAACCAAGCGTCGTTGAAGTCTTCTTCACGGAATAAGATATCGGCAGAAGGGCTGCGGTAGAATTCAAAACTACGCTCGCCCGTTTGATCCAAGCTAACAAACGCCAAAGCGGTTTTGGCTTCTGTTGTCATCAGCATGTTGTCGGTATTCACGCCGTAGCTGTCTAAAGATGTTTTCAAAAACTGACCAAAGGCGTCATCGCCTACTTGCCCAACAAAATGGCTATTACCACCTAAACGCGCCACAGCAACGGCGACATTAGCTGGTGCACCACCAGGAAACTTCGTAAAAGATTCAAGCTCTCCGGCCTGAGTCGCGCCATTAGATAGGAAATCGATTAAGGCTTCGCCAAATGCCATCACTTTTGTTGTCATTGTTTTGCTCTCTGTTTGGTACACAGCCACATGCCGTGCAAGTATAAATAAGGTTAGGCTAAAAATTATGCAGGGCAAGAGGCTTTAAATCAATTTAATTTATTTAAAGTTTTGTGTCTTTTTAAAGCCATGAGCCACATTTTCGTAATGCAAACTATGAGGCATGTGGTTCACCCTCAGTTTCTTTATTGCTAGACTCAAAGACACATAATAATTAAAACTTTTTGAGAAAACGTATGACCCAATCCAAATGCATCTATGTTGTGGACGATGACGATGAGATTCGCTCTCTGCTCAAGACTTACCTAGAGAAACATCAATTCACGGTATTCACAGCCGATTCAGGCGAAGCGTTTTTAGAGAGCTTCAAAGCGTCGCAACAGATTGATTTGGTTATCCTAGACATAATGCTTCCGGGGCAAGATGGTTTTTCTGTATGTCATTCACTGCGCACACAATCCCAAGTTCCTGTGATTATGCTGACAGCAAACTCCGATGAAACCGACCGCATTATTGGTTTGGAAATTGGCGCAGACGACTATCTTGCCAAGCCTTTTAACCCTCGCGAATTATTGGCCAGAATCAAAGCCATTCTTAGACGCATGGAACACACGGAGATCATTGAAGCTCCTTCTGTTGCTCATCGCTTTTATCATTTCGCCCACTTCACGGTGGACACGATTTCCAGAGAATTGCATATAGATGATGAAAAAGAGTCCTTATCTGGTGCGGATTACAACTTGCTCATGTTGTTTTTAAGCCATCCGGGAGAAGTGCTGACACGAGAACACATCGCGGAAAATACCCGAGGAAGAGACAGCGCCCCACTCGACCGTTTTATTGATGTTCATGTCAGCCGACTACGCCAGCGTTTACGAGAAGACGCGCGCCACCCGCAATTAATTAAAACTGTTCGTGGCCAAGGTTATATTTTAACGTCTGATGTTGAAGCCATTAACCATGTCAGCTAACGGGCCAGAAAGCCAAATTTCGCGCATAAAGCGCTGGTCGCAGTCATTAACTGGCCAACTTCTCATCATCATGGCATTAGGTGTGGCCAGCGCGCAATTCATTAGCTCCACCATTTGGTTACGTCAATTAGAGTCCGACACTGAAGAAAATGTCCGAGAAGTGTCCAAGCACATGGCGTTTCGTATCGCGGCAACCGTCAGTTACTTTAAATCGTTACCCACCAACTATCGTCATATTGTTATTGATCAGCTGCAAGACATGGGTGGAACTCGCTTCTTTGTCACCCTAAACAAAGAAGAAATCTTAATTAATCCGATTCCAGACTCACCACTTAAAGACATTGTGAAAAACGAAGTTCAATCTACCTTGATCAAACAACTTGGTATTCAAAATGCGCAAATCGCCTTTTCGAGCCCAAGCGATTTGCACGTTATCAACAATCACACTCGCCTTGCGGATTTACCTGAACGATGGGGACATCACAGTTTATTGGTCAAACCGCTTACGCCGCCGATTATTGTGATTCAAATTCCCATCAATGAAACGGATTGGTTGTATCTTGCCAGCTTAATGCCCGACCCTTATTTTCTCGATGGTACGTCTGCCCTGAGTGGCGAACGCCTGTTTTCTATGGCCATGTCTGTCATCACGGTGTTATTGCTGAGCATTCTGATTTTACGTCGCGTCACTCGTCCATTGGCGTCTTTAGCTCGTGCGGCCGAGCGTTTTGGACAAGGGGATTCTGAGCCTATCCAAGAAGTCGGCAGTGTGGAAGTACGCAATACTGCGAAAGCCTTTAATGACATGCAGCGACGTATTCAGCGCTATTTAAACGACCGAGAAAGGTTATTTGCGTCTATTTCCCACGATCTCAAAACGCCTATCACGCGTTTACATCTGCGAGCCGAAATGCTCGATGACGATACCGTCCGAGAAGCCATGATTCGTGATTTAGAAGATTTGGATATGCTGGTAAAAGGGGCGCTGCAAAGCGTAAAAGAAACGGATATTCATGAAAACCGCATCGAAGTAAATATTTCGAGAATGCTGAAAGACATGCAATATGCAGTCAATATTAACGGAGAAAGGCTCACCGTTATTGGCGAATTGGAACACACCTTCATCGGCAAGCCTCTGGCAATTAAACGCTGCTTAGGCAACCTCGTGGATAATGCCTTGTATTACGGAAAAACCGCCACGGTATTCATTGAAGATAACGAAGATGAAGTGTGTATCCGAATTTGTGACCAAGGACCCGGCATCCCGAGCGACAAGATAGATAAGGTTTTCCAGCCTTATACGCGCCTCACGCCCGACCATTCCGGTCACCCTGGCGGCATGGGATTAGGACTGAGCATCGCACGCAACATTGCTCGCGCTCACGGCGGTGAAGTCACCTTAAGCAATCACCCTCAACAAGGTTTAGAAGCCACCATCAAGCTGCCTCGCCATTAAGGTTCTTTTGTAAAGTCTTGCATGAATACAACCAATGCAAGACTTCGTTACAATAGGTTGCTCTACTTTACCCCGTACCAATCAATCCTTTGCTAAATTCTGTAACTCGACTGTATGCTTATGTTGATATTCAACTTGCTGCATCGAAATGATTAACGCAACGTCAATGCACTCTATGTCATTGGCTAGACGACATAACAATAAAAAAGGTCACTATCATGAAAAAAATTGCTTTCGGTTTAAGCGCTGTTGCCCTTTCTATCGCTGCGTCAACAGGTCACGCAGGTGAAGTAGAAGTTCTACATTGGTGGACATCTGGTGGCGAAGCTGCTGCGATCAATGTACTTAAAGAAGAAATGGTGGATGCAGGCCACACTTGGAAAGACTTCGCAGTCGCAGGTGGTGGCGGTGAATCCGCAATGACAGTTCTTAAATCCCGCGCTATTGCTGGCAACCCTCCTTCTGCTGCTCAAATCAAAGGTCCAACTATTCAAGAGTGGGGCGACCTCGGTTTCCTAACCAACCTTGATGATGTTGCTAAAGCAAGCCAATGGGATCAAGTATTGCCTCGTGTTGTAAGCGACACCATGAAATACGACGGTCATTATGTTGCTGCGCCTGTCAACGTTCACCGCGTAAACTGGATGTGGGCAAACCCTGAAGTCTTCCGCAAGTCTGGCGCGTCTATCCCAACCTCTTGGGAACAATTTATCGTTGAAGCGAAGAAAATCAAAGCCGCTGGTTTCACTCCACTGGCTCACGGTGGCCAAGCTTGGCAAGACGCAACGCTTTTTGAAGCTATTGCTCTTTCCAAAGGCTCTAAGTTCTACCGCGATGCTTTCATTGATTTGACAGAAGACACTTTACGCAGCAAAGACATGGTCAATGTGTTTGATACCTTTAAGCAAATGCGTGAATTCGTTGACCCAGGTTTCTCTGGCCGTGATTGGAACATTGCAACATCAATGGTAATCAACGGTGATGCAGCCATCCAAATCATGGGCGATTGGGCGAAAGGCGAATTTACGGCTGCAGGCAAAAAAGCAGGCATCGACTATGTCTGTTTCCCAGCACCAGGCACCAGCGACGCCTTCACCTTTAACATAGATTCACTGGCTATGTTTCAGGTTGATGGAAAAGAAAAGCAAGCCGCTCAAAAAGACCTTGCTCGTTTGATTCTTGAACCTAAGTTCCAAGAAACCTTCAACTTGAACAAAGGCTCCATCCCGACTCGCTTAAACATGCCTCGCGATAAGTTCGATACTTGCGCTCATTCAGCAATGGATTCTTTCTTAGCAAGCTCTGCGACTGGCAATTTGGTGCCAAGTATGGCGCACGGCATGGCTGTAAACTCTATGGTTCAAGGCGCCATCTTTGACGTTGTGACGAACTTCTTCAACGATGAGTCCATGACATCTGAAGAAGCCGTAGACAAGCTAGCTCGCGCAATAAAAGCAAGCATGTAACTCGAAACCTGCAACATTAGCTTGCAGTAAGCTCATGAGGCTGGCCCTCTCGCCAGCCTCCTCGTTTCTCCCTGTAGTGAAGCATCGATTATGAATAGTAAAGCCACCCATTCTGAGCCGAATCAGACTAGGTCAGGACGCCCTGCGCGCCTAAGCTTAGCGGACTGGATGCCGAAAATTGTCATGGCACCGACGGTGATAATCACCCTAGTCTGCATGTACGGTTATATGATTTGGACTGCCATTCTTTCTTTCACCAACTCTCGTATGTTGCCGTCTTATAAATTCGTCGGTTTCGATCAATACGAGCGTTTATTCAACAACGACCGCTGGATAGTGGCACTGACCAACCTGGGTGTCTTCGGCGGTTTGTTTATTATCATTTGTTTGTTTCTTGGCGTTGTATTAGCCATTTTTCTCGATCAAAAAATTCGTGCCGAAGGTGCTATTCGAACCATTTACCTTTACCCAATGGCAATTTCCTTCATCGTGACGGGTACGGCATGGAAATGGCTATTAAACCCAACCAATGGCATCGAAAAAATGATGGTGGATTTGGGCTTCGAAGATTTCAAATTTAACTGGCTTGCAGATCCCGACATGGTGATTTACTGCTTGGTTATCGCAGCGGTTTGGCAAGCCTCTGGTTTTGTCATGGCGCTATTCCTTGCGGGATTACGCGGTGTAGATGGCGACTTAATTAAAGCTGCTCACCTTGATGGTGCGAGTATCTTTACGACCTATCGCCGAATTATTTTGCCATCACTGAAACCTGTCTTCTTCAGTGCTTTGGTGATTCTGTCGCATATTGCCATTAAGAGCTTCGATTTGGTCGCTGCGCTCACCAATGGCGGCCCAGGTTACTCCTCCGATTTACCGGCTAACTTTATGTACGCGCACACCTTTACTCGTAGCCAAGTGGGCTTAGGCTCAGCCTCGGCAATGGTGATGCTCGGATGCGTATTAGCGATATTGATTCCTTATTTGTACTCAGAATTACGAGGTGAACGCCATGAGTAAGGTTAATTCTGTGAATATAAAACCTATTGGCCGTAAAACATCGGCTCTGGATAAAGCATTACGTGTCGCCTTGTACACAGTATTAATCACGGTGGCAGCTTTCTATCTCGTACCTTTTATCGTCATGTTAATCACTTCATTAAAAGACGTGGAAGAAATTCGCACTGGCACCTTACTTTCCTTGCCAAGTTCCTTGAACTTCGACTCTTGGGTAAAAGCTTGGTCTGGTGCTTGTACTGGTAGCAGTTGTGGCGGTATTTCTCCTTATTTCTTGAACTCGTTCCAAATCGTTATTCCAGCAGTATTGATTTCAACTTTACTGGGTGCGATCAATGGTTACGTGATTTCCCTTTGGAAATTCCGTGGTAGCGACTTGTTCTTTGCTGCTTTATTAATTGGTTGCTTCATTCCTTTTCAAGTTATTCTGCTACCAATGGCACGCACATTAGGTTGGTTAGGAATTGCAAACACAACAACCGGCTTAGTATTTGTTCATGTGGTTTACGGTGTAGCCTTTACGACACTGTTTTTCCGTAACTTCTATCAATCCATTCCGGGCGAATTAATCAAAGCCGCTCGTCTGGATGGCGCAGGCTTCTTCACTATTTTCTATCGCATTATTTTGCCTATCTCGACGCCAATTATTGTCGTCACTGTGATTTGGCAGTTCACGCAAATCTGGAACGATTTCTTATTTGGTGTGGCTTTCTCTGGGTTTGAAACTCAGCCTGTCACCGTCGCGTTGAATAACTTGGTGAACACTAGCTTTGGTGGCAAGGAATATAACGTGGACATGGCCGCTGCCATTATCGCCGCACTACCAACCTTGCTCGTTTACATCTTTGCAGGAAAGTACTTTGTCCGTGGCTTAACAGCAGGCGCAGTGAAAGGTTAATTCCACCAACGAATAAGAATAATAAGTGCTTACGCCTTTTCACTTCCACAGCGTAAGCCAAAGACAAAATTTGGAGTAATAACATGGCAAACCTCGTCATTGAAAATGTTAAAAAAAGCTACGGCGACACAGAGATTTTGCAAGGCATCAATATCTCTATTAAAACCGGAGAGTTCTTGATTCTCGTCGGTCCATCAGGTTGTGGTAAATCCACCTTGATGAACTCAATCGCAGGGCTTGAAGATGTAACAGAAGGTCGCATTTTAATCGCCGATAAAGATGTGACTTATACAACGCCAAAAGATCGTGACATCGCCATGGTGTTTCAATCTTATGCCTTGTACCCAAACATGACGGTCGAGCAAAACATCTCATTTGGCTTGGAAATGCGCAAAGTACCAAAAGAAGAACGCCAAGCAGAAGTACAACGCGTTACTGAAATGCTGCAAATAAGCCATCTTCTAAATCGTAAACCAGCGCAATTATCTGGTGGTCAGCGCCAGCGTGTTGCCATGGGGCGCGCTTTAGCTCGCCGTCCTCAGCTTTATTTATTTGACGAACCACTTTCCAATCTTGATGCCAAATTACGCGTCGAGATGCGCACAGAGATCAAAAAGCTTCATCAAAAACTTGGTACAACCATCGTTTATGTCACCCATGATCAAATCGAAGCCATGACCTTGGCCGATCGTATTGCGGTTATGAAAGACGGTGAAGTTCAGCAATTAGGCACACCGCAGGAAATTTACGATAACCCTGTTAACTTGTTTGTTGCCGGCTTCATGGGGTCACCTGCGATGAACTTTATTCCTGCCAAAGTCATCTCTCAAGACGGAAAGCCAATGTTAGAACTGGCCACCACATCAAATGTGGCTTTGCCATTTCCAAAAGCCGAAGCATTGGAAGATTATGTCGGCAAAACGGTTTTATTGGGGTTACGCCCAGAAATGATTACCGAGCCTCAGCCACACAAGGAAGGTCAACTTTTTGTGACGACAACAGAGATCGAAGTGGAGGTTACAGAACCTATGGGCGCCGATACTATGATTTTGACTCGTGTCAGTGGCGCTGAAATTAACTGCCGCTCTAATCCTATGTACCCTGCCGAAGCTGGTACCATTATCAAAATGATGTTCGATACGTCTAAAGCGGTTGTGTTCGACCAGAGCACAGGACAGCGCCTTGATAAGTGATTAAGGCGCGCTTTTATAAAAGCACTTTTACGACACTTTAAATCAAAACAAAAGATGCCTGTTTATGACAATCATGTTGTAAACAGGCATTTTTTTACTCAAAAAAGCATATATTACTGCACAAATGGTCAAAATTTATGCACAGTCTCTCGAACTTGTAACAAATATAAGATACATTTCTATACAACTGCCGTTTACATGACTGTGAAAATGCCGCTATGGAACAGGCTAAACAAAAAGTTATCGATTTTTAGATACGATAAGGAACCCTAAATATGAAAGTAACAAAGCGTTTTATCACTAACCTTGCACTAACGGGCGTTGCCCTGTCTGTTACAGCTTGTTCGGTCATGGGACCTCAACAAGGCTGGGAAGAAGACAAAGAATACCGTGTGACAATTTTGCACACCAATGACCACCACGGTCGTTTCTGGCAAAACAGCAAAGGCGAATACGGCATGGCTGCTCGTAAAACCTTGATCGATAACATTCGTGAAGAAGTTGCATTAAATGATGGCAGCTCTTTATTACTTTCTGGTGGCGACATTAACACAGGTGTACCTGAGTCTGACCTTCAAGACGCAGAGCCAGATTTCCGCGGCATGAACATGCTTAAGTACGATGCAATGGCATTGGGTAACCACGAATTCGACAACCCTCTTTCTGTTCTTAAACAACAGCAAGAATGGGCTGGTTTCC
The DNA here is from genome assembly GCF_039939215.1 of Marinomonas sp. 5E14-1. NCBI lineage: Bacteria > Pseudomonadati > Pseudomonadota > Gammaproteobacteria > Oceanospirillales > Oceanospirillaceae > Marinomonas > Marinomonas sp. 5E14-1. Next base: position 51,206 of record NZ_JBDXMW010000006.1, read on the forward strand.
CTTTCCTATCGGCAAACATTCTTGATGAAAAAACAGGTAAGCCATTATTTGATGCTTACAAGATTTTCCAAGTAGACGACCTAAAAGTAGCGGTTGTTGGTTTCACAACAGACGACACAGTAAAACTAGGTAATCCAGAATACCTAGAAGGCATCAAAATTGAATCTCCAATCGAAGTAGCTTCAACATTGGTTCCTGAACTACGCAAAAAAGCAGACCTTGTTATTGCGGTAACACATATGGGTCACTATGCAAATGGCAACCACGGTGGTAACGCGCCTGGTGATGTTGCGCTAGCCCGTGCTGTTCCTGGTATTGATGTGGTTGTTGGTGGTCACTCTCAAAACCCATTGTTCGAACCTGATGAGCAAAATGGCACGCTTATTTTACAAGCACACGAATGGGGTAAATATGTTGGCCGTTTAGACTTCGTCTACAAAAATGGTGACATCGTAGATTCTACTTACGAACTGATTCCAGTGAACTTGAAGAAAAAAGTAAAAGATGCTGAAGGCAACTCAGTTCGCGTTTATATTCAAGACGAAATCGCACAAGACGCTGAAATGCTAAAAATGCTAACGCCTTTCCAAGAAAAAGGTCAGGAAGAGCTTAACGTAGAAATTGGCTTCGCTAACGCAGATTTCATTGGTGAGCGTAGCATTGTTCGTAACCAAGAAACCAACCTAGGTAACTTGATTGCCGTTGCAATGCAGGAAAAAGTGAACGCTGATATCGGCATCATGAACTCTGGTGGTATCCGTGACGATATGCCAAAAGGTATCATCACTTATAAGAGTGTTCTGCAGGTACAACCTTTCGGCAACATGGTTTCTTATGTTGATTTCACAGCAGTTGAATTAACGGATTACCTTTCTGCCGTTGCAGCTAAACAAGCTGGCACAGGAGCATTCGCTCAATTCAGTGGTGTTTCACTCACATTGAAAGACGGAAAAGCGACAGACATCCTTGTTGGTGGAAGCCCACTAGAAGCAGCTAAAACTTACCGCATTGCGATCAACAGCTATGTAGCAACAGGTGGCGATGGTTACCCTAAAGTGGTCGATCACCCTAACTATGTAAACTCAGGTTATGTTGATGCAGACCTTTTGGTGGAATACATCAAAACTAACTACCCACTTGATGGCGCGAAATTTGCTCCTACAGGTGCTGTTAAGCGTTAATAGTAAACGAGCATTTCGCTCATAAAAATCCCCCAACAGAGGACGCTCTGTTGGGGGATTTTTATGTCTAGAAGAAAGTTAAACGCGTGGGTAACTTTTCAGGCTCTAACTGCACGGTATACAACAATTCATGATCTGAGACTTTCTACCAAGTACTCGTTCGTTTGCCGCGTTCCGACTCAAATACAATCACAATGACTGACATTTAGCGCCACAGAGTCGAACTATAAACTCGTTAAAGGGAAGCGAATATCCGCACCTAAGCACTGACTTACAGCGTCTTCTTTAAGAGGAACGGAGAAATAATAACCTTGATAACGAGAGCAACCTGTTTGATCGAGCAGGACTTTCTCTTCCAAACTTTCCACGCCTTCTGCCAGAACAGATAACTGCATGTGAGACGCCATAGAAACGATGGTATTAATAATGGAGCAGTTACTGCTGCTACCTGTGAGGTCTCGGACGAAAGATTGATCGATTTTCAATTGAGTAAGAGGGAAATGCTGAATATAACGCAATGACGAATAACCCGTGCCGAAATCATCGATAGAGAAACGAATATTCAGTGCCTTGAGCTGCCTCATTTTTTCCGTCACAGAAGACATATTTTCCACCAGCATGCCTTCAGTGATTTCGAGATCCAACAAGCTGGCATCGATCTGGTGTTTCTTGATGATGCTGCTTACCGTATCAACAAAGCTTTCTTTGGCGAATTGATAAGGGCTGATATTAATCGCAATGCTTTCAAACAACGGCGGTAAACCTTGTTCCTGCCATATTTTCAATTGCTGGCAAGCGCGATCTAAAACCCAACTACCGATTTCATCAATCGCACCGGTTTCTTCTGCGACAGGAATAAAGCGACTTGGTGACACTTGCCCAAGTTCATCATTAAACCAACGTAAAAGCGTCTCGAAGCCGATCAATTGCCCATTTGAGTTAACCTGCGGCTGATACACCAAATAGAACTCATTTTTACTAATCGCTCCGAGTAATGCTTTTTCAAGCGCCAGTTTTTCAGCCACTTCCTGTTGCATTTCTTGTCGATAAAAGCAGTACTGATTGCGCCCTTTTACCTTGGCGTCGTACATGGCGGTATCAGCTTGACGCAGTATGTGTGTATCGTTTTCATTTTCAGCAGGAAACAAACTGATACCAATACTCGCTGAAATAAACACATCGGTTTCGTCTAGATGGAATATCTGCGACAATTTAAAGAGTAAGGTTTCTGCCAGCTGCGAAACTTTATGCTGGGCTTCTCCATAGCTTTGCCCCAAAACAGGAAGTAAAAGAACAAACTCGTCTCCGCCAATTCGTACTGCTATTTCAGGCTCGGTTAGAGAGGAAACAATACGCTTGGCAACTTCCTCTAAGAGCGAGTCTCCAACATGATGTCCCATAGAATCATTAATGCTCTTAAAGCGATCTAAGTCGAGAAACATTAAGCCGCCAATATGGCCTTTTGTACGCGCATCGATAATCACTGCTTCTAAGTTCTGATTCAGAAATCGGCGATTTGGCAAGCTGGTCAACGTATCGTAATAGGCTAAAAACTTTACCTTCTCTTCGCTTTTTCGACGTAGTGTAATGTCCCTAAAAGACGCTAAAAAGCACTCTTCTTGATCCAAAATAATAATGTTGCCACACACTTCAACCGGGAAGCACTCTCCATTCTGTCTAAAGTAATCGGCTTCATAAGTGCTTGCTTCTTCGGTTGAGGATTCAGACCATTGCTTAAGCAAATCTGGCGTCTGCTTTGGATCAATGTCTTGAATATTAAGCGTGAGCAATGTGTCTGTGTCGTAACCTAATAAATGAGAAGCTTGCTCATTAGTGTCTAAAATCCTGCCCTTCAAGTCAGTAAGCAACATAGATTCACAGGATTGCTGCACAACCGCTTTAAAATACGCCTCGCTTTTCTCCAGCTCTACTTCCACTTTTCGCCGCTTATGCCACAAAGCCGTTATAGTTTGCGCCAAAAACCCCAACTCATCTTCTCGAGCAGCTTCTTTAAACTGGAAGTGTTCTGGCTCAACTTCAGCTTCATCCAGCACGCTAAGCTGATTAGTTAAACGGAATAAAGGACGGGAAAGTTGAAAATACACTAATAGAAAGATAATTCCGCCCAGTAAAATAGCCGAACAAAATGCCACTAAAGAGCCATGAATATTGCGCCGTACAAAGCCACTTACGAGCTCTGCTGTATCAACATGCACCACCAACCGACCCACCGAGTAATCATCAACAATCAAATCCATGGTAAAAACTTTTGGTAGACCTCTTAGGAGCGCATCGGATATCCAACGAGTAGAAACCTCAGCCAACGGACGATAAGTACTGGCTAAAATTTTGCCTTCCACGTTTTCTAGTTTGGTTTCATAATATCCGCTATGGGACATTAATCCTTTTAGAACATTTTCAGCCGCAGTGACATCGGAAGACATCACAGCTTCAGACGCAAAGTACTCAACACTGGACAGGGAAGACAAAATCTGCTTCTGCAAGGCAACTTTTCGCTTTTGCCAATCGCTTCCTATGGATAACCCGCTAATCGCTAAAATTATCAAACATAGAAACAACAAGGCCTTTTTAATTTGACTATAGAAAAGGCTTTTTCGATGTGCTGTCATAGTACTCCATTTATTTTTTGTAGAAGTAACTCGCCACCCTACTTAAATCTAGCATACCTCAGAAAAGTCGTTTGATTTAATATTCCTTCATAAGCAAAAAGCAAACCAACAGGCAAAAAAAATCTAGCCGAAGCTAGATTTTCTATATAATCTAATCAGTTAATGCTCTTTCTTACTTTTCAAACAAAGCCGCACGTTGTGCTTCAATGATTTCGGCAATGCCTTTACGTGCCACAGCCAGCATGCCCATCATGTGCTCGTCACTGAATGCTTCGCCTTCTGCAGTGCCTTGGATCTCGATGAAACCACCTTTGTCATTCATGATCACATTCATGTCTGTTTCAGCATTGGAATCTTCTGGGTAATCCAAATCCAATACTGGCTCACCTTTGTAAACGCCTACAGAAATCGCCGCGATTTGAGAAACGATTGGATTCGCTTTGATCTTCTTGTTCTCAACCAAAGTACGCATCGCATCTGCCAAGGCCACAAAACCACCCGTGATAGACGCCGTACGAGTACCGCCATCTGCCTGAATCACATCACAGTCAATCGTGATGGTATGCTCGCCCAACTTTTTAAGATCCACAGCCGCACGTAAAGAACGACCGATCAAACGCTGAATTTCAACCGTACGACCACCTTGCTTACCACGCGCCGCTTCACGATCCATTCGACTGCCAGTAGAACGGGGCAACATGCCGTACTCAGCCGTAATCCAACCTTGGCCTTTGCCTCTCAAAAAACGCGGTACACCAGGAACAACCGTCGCCGTACAAATCACCTTAGTGTCACCGCACTCAATAAGCACAGATCCTTCTGCGTGTTTGGTAAAGTTACGTGTGATTTTCAATGGACGTAATTGGTCGACCGCTCTTCCGCTTGGGCGCATAGTTCTTCTCTCTATTCATTAACCGAGTTGTAAAGGCGCCATTATAACGAAGCCACATAAAATTGCGCCCCCAGCCATAGGAAAAAATCACAATAAGGGAAAGTGTCACCACCGTATTCAATACGTTACAATATCGCTTATTTACTCTATTTAGGTACTCGATATGACTGCAAGTATGACCGCCTTTTCACGCCAAGAAGCCACTTACGACTGGGGCACCATTAGCTGGGAAGTCCGTTCAGTCAACCAGCGTTATTTAGAGCCAAACTTTCGTTTACCAGACAACTTCCGTGAGCTGGAATTCTCCTTTCGAGATGTACTACGCAAAAAGCTCAACCGAGGCAAACTAGAATGCCAACTGCGCTTCCAATCGGTAGACAAAGCCGCCACCAGTCTAAACATCAATGCAGAAAATACCCAAGCCCTTGCCAATGCAGTCAACACATTAGGCACTTGGTTTAAAGACCTCGACCCTGCAAATCCACTCGACATTTTAAAATGGCCCGGCGTATTAAGTGACACAAGCACAGACGCGGAAATCATGAAAAATGCCGTGAAAGACCTTTTCCAAAAGAGTGTTGATGAATTGATCGATATGCGTTTACGAGAAGGCGCACAGCTAAAAGACATCATCGAACAACGCTTAGACGCCATCGACGCCATTGTTGTAGAAGTTCAAGCCAAACTGCCTGAGATTATCGCGGCACAAAAGCAAAACCTCATCGAAAAACTTGAAGCCGCGAAAGTCGAACTCGACCCAATGCGCGTCGAAGCAGAAATCGTCTTACTGGCACAAAAAGCCGACGTAGCCGAAGAACTGGATCGCCTAGCCACACACACCAAAGAAGTCCGCCGACAGCTCAAGCAAAAAGGTCCAATAGGACGCCGCCTAGACTTCCTCATGCAAGAACTCAACCGCGAAGCCAACACCCTTTCATCCAAATCAATCGTCGTCGAAACCACACAAAGCGCCGTGGAATTGAAAGTATTGATCGAACAAATGAGAGAACAGATTCAGAATATTGAGTGATATTTGAAAACAAAGTAATAATATTGCATCAAAGAAAATTAATTCTAGTATTTATCTTACAACTAAGCCTTGTACGCAGCGATTAAGCTACGCTGGCTGTTAAGGCGAAAACGACATTATGTCGGTTTTTCAATCCCCCTGATTGATTGCTTCTTATAAGCAAGTTTATCTGAAAACCTCTATAAAAAGAGATCAGCATTTTCCTGTCTTCGTTCGGCCAGCGTTTTGTTTATTGCCTTTGTAGTGGTTTGGCTGATGCCTTGTTGTTGAGCATGATTGGTAAACTGGCTCAGTGCTTCCGATACTTCTTGGATGACGTGTTTTGCGTCATTCCAGTTTGTAAAGCCAGCACTGGCTGCGAGCTTTTGCATGACCTTAAGCGTGGGGGCTTTGCCATGGCCTGCAAAGGCTGTGGCATGTTCATTAAATGGGTGTGGGCTGTAGGTAATATCGTAGAATGGTGCTGGCTGCCATTGGCCGTCATCTGCTTGTAAAAACGCCCAGTTTTTACTGTGGTCGTCTTGGTTGGCAGCAAATAGATTAAATATAGCGCGACGAAATTGAAGTTGTCCCGCGGCTGGCGATTTACACAACTGGCGGCTCGCTTTAATCAGGTCGCTGTAGTCTAGGCTTGGACTACGAAAGTCAGCGTTCAAAAGGCCACAAGCACTGTGCATATGTAAACGGCCTGATCTTAGTTCATCACCCGAAGAGGCTTTTTCTGTCATGTAGTCAAAGCGTTTAATGGCAAGCCATGCACTGGCTCCGCTATGGCGAGGTGCTTCGATCAACTGCCAATCAGGCGTCTGGCACCCTGCCTGTTCAGCCATTTGCAAATATACCGCTTCACACAGGCCTTCTTCGTGCCCAAGCGCTAAGTTCTTCGAAGTAAACTTGACCAACCAAGCTTCGTCTCCGGGTTGTGCAAAGGTTCGACAATGCTTGGTGTCACAAGACGGCATGTAAATTTGTGCTTTTGGCCTCGCACCACCAGAACTACCACCAGCGACTAGTGCGGCTAAAATTTGCTGGGGGTGGCCTTCTAAATCATTCTGCTCAGCTTGAATGAACTCTTGATAGTCAGGCAAGGATTCATCAAAGAGCGTTTGCGCTTCGAGCCCCAGTGTTGCCAAGTCCATATCAACTCGGTTATCAGACACAAACTCTGACGCTGGGGAAAAAGACAAGGCGCCCATTCCCTTATTGCCAACAAAAGCCAATCTGTCCATCGCTGTTACTTGAGCGGGTAAAATGCCCTGCTGGCGAAAGATACGATCCTGTAACAGCATCCCCCAACCATCAGGAAGGCTATCACCGAATACCCCATGAATTCCTTGGTGTGGTTGCTTTGGTGCAGCTTGAAGCTGTGTATTAGCTTGTAAGGTAAAAGGCGATAAATTGCCAAACCGTTGAAGATAACTTTCATCGTATTGAAAGAATGCACCTTGGCGGTTCTGCGCTAATACACCTACCGACACACGTTCACCTGTACTCAAGGTGCGAGCCACGTTTAGTTTTTGAATGGGTTTAAAATTCATCTTTTAATACCTCATCAATGCTCGTTGGCAGCACGTCACGCTGGCTCGTTTTCGTTAGTTGGAGCAGTCGATCCAACGAGTCGAGTGTTTGCCACAACAACAGTAATTGGCGAAATGAAATTTGCCCTGTCAGTTCAAATTTTTTAATAGTGGCCGCTGGCACACAGCTACGCTCCGCAAGTGCAGCACGAGACAGTTTTGCTTGCTTACGCAACTCACGTAAGTAATCGGCATAGGCTTGACTAACATCGGTATCATCAAGTAATGAAAAACTCATAAAAGAAACCATAATGGATACAGTAATATCCATTATAGGCAAAAAATATAAATAATGGATAATATTGTATCCGTTATTTATAAATTCCCTAATAAGATTTCTCTAAAACAATTGCTCTAGTTCTTCGATCACTAGCTTTGTGTTGTGCTCGCGGTTTAACCGTTCTCTCATGCGTTTTGCGACTTGTTCCGCTTGTATTGGGCGGTAGCGTTTGATGATGGGGATGTACTGCAATACGGCGTATAAATTAATAGCCAGTTGTTCGCCGAATCTAGGGTTAGAGCGTTTTCCAGCAAGGAAGGAGGGTCGAACAATGGTGATGTGTTGCCAGTCTAATGCTTGTAGGTTTTGTTCCAGTTGGCCTTTTAGGCGCAGGTAAAAAGAGGCGGATTTGGGGTTCGCGCCAGCAGAGGATACAAGTGCGATTTTCTGTACGCCATTTTGGTTGGCGTATTGGGCAATGTCGGTGGGAATGTCGAGGTCCACTTTGCGTTGGGCCGATTGGCTGCCCGCTTGTTTCAATGTGGTGCCTATACAACAAAAGAGTTCATCCCCTTTGAGTAAGGTTTGCCATTGGGAAATGTCGTCGAAGTTCACCAGATGGGAATGCAGTTTATGCTCTGGGTCTTGATATTCATCCGCCACGATTTCTCGACGTACAAAAACATGCACGGCCTGATACTTTTCATCCATTAAAAGCTGTTGTGTGAGTGATTTACCCACCAGCCCTGTTGAGCCAATCACCAAGGCTATCTTTTGCTTCATAGTAAACTCTATATTTGATCGTTTTTAATATTAAGACAAAACAGTTAAATATCTAGCATTCCGCCTTTCTTTAATGAGACAGTGATTAACTCACATCTGCTGTTCGGCTTTCTACTAAGTCGTTATACTTGTTCGTATTTTACTAGATAGATTAGGTATTCATTTATTGTTGGTGGACATGTAATAAGATAAACCTTCAAACATTATAAATATTTTTTGAGACTTCTATGACAGAAAAACATTACCGTTATTTACAACAATACTTTCACGATTTAATTCTCAAAAAAAAAATGCCATATGAAACAAAACTTCCCTCCGAACGAGAGCTTGCAGAGCAATTCAAAGTGTCCCGTGTTACGGCTCGTCAAGCATTGCAGCATTTAGAAGCAGAAGGTTTGATATATAGATCGAATCGCCGTGGTTGGTTTGTGACTCCGCCAGCTGTTATTTATGATCCTGCTAATAATGTAAGTTTTAATTTGTATGTAACAGAGCAAGGTTATACGCCCCACACTGAAAAACTGATGCAACAAATTGAATCTGCCAACCATAAAATTGCACTATTAATGAACATCCCTCTTGGGGCTCCTGTGCTTTTTTTGCATCGCCGCCGCTACATTAACCAACGACCAGTATTGATTGAGAAGTTATATGTCAATGTGGATCTTTTGCCAGGCATTGAGCATGAAGATCTCACTCAGTCATTAGGACAAATATTACGGACTAAATATCAAAGTCCATATCGTGATATGGACCTCTCCTTTAAAGCGACAGCCTTGCCAGACAATGAGGCGAAAGATTTGTCCACCTCCACAGGCCAAGCTGGTTTGCAAATAGAGCGAGTTAACTTTTCAGATGACAAGAGTGTCTTATCAGTCGACTATGAATTTTGGCGTCATGATGCGGTGACCATAGAAATTTCCATCCGAAACTAATGTTGTTAGAGTTATATGCTAAAAACCATATATTCTTTTTAATTATCATTAACTTAGCTTAAATCCCTCCGATAAATTTTCTTTGCTGTTTTTATTCACTGTTACATGAATGAAATATTTGGCTGCTATTTTGCATAATTAAATCTGGTATATACCAGATTATCACCCTGATGCATGGAGAAAGAAAATGATACAGAAGACCCTTATGAAACGTCTGGCTGTTTTAGCAGGCATCACTAGTCTATCGATTGCTGCGCATGCAGCGAAAACAGAATTGACTGTCTACACAGCGGTAGAAGCTGAAGACCTTAAGAAATACGCAGCGCGTTTTAATGCTGATTATCCAGATATTAAAATCAACTGGGTTCGTGACTCTACAGGGATTGTCACAGCGAAATTGTTGGCGGAAAAAAACAATCCACAAGCCGATATGGTTTGGGGGTTGGCGGCGACCAGTTTAATGCTGTTGAAAAACGAAGGTGTACTAGAAGCTTATAAACCGGTTGGTTATGAGAAACTTTCTCCAAAATTCAAAGATACAAGTAGCGAACCTGTATGGACAGGAATGGATGCTTGGATCGCTGCGGTTTGTTACAACACGGTTGAAGCTGGCAAATTGGGGTTACCAAAACCCACCTCATGGGCAGACTTAACGAATCCTGTTTATAAAGATCACATTATCATGCCGAACCCTAATTCTTCAGGTACTGGCTTTTTGGATGTGAGTAGCTGGTTGCAAATCTTCGGTGAAGACGATGGCTGGCAGTTCATGGATGGCTTGCATAAGAACATCAATCGTTATACTCACTCAGGCTCAAAACCTTGCAAACTGGCGGCATCAGGTGAAATTCCAATCGGCATCTCCTTCGCTTTTCGTGCTGCGAAGTCTAAGAAACAAGGCGCACCATTGGACATTGTTTTCCCAACAGAAGGTTTAGGTTGGGATATGGAAGCCACGGCTATAGTAAAAGGCACAGACAAGTTAGAAGCGGCACAAACCCTAGCGAATTGGTCTGTTTCTCGAAAAGCTAACGAGATGTATAACGAAGGTTATGCGGTAGTGGCTATGCCAGGTGTGGCGAAATCAGTTGAGTTCTTCCCTGATAACGCTGAATCTTTGATGATTGATAACGATTTTGAATGGTCAGCACAAAACCGTTCAGCGATCTTAGCTGAATGGCAAAAACGTTACGACGGCAAGAGTGAAGCAAAATAAGATACCTTCAAAAATGGGAATAAAGCACCGCTTTATTCCCATTTTTATTAAAAGTCTATGATTGCGTTTTTTGTAATAAACACACCATAACACCGATTATTTTTTGTATTTATTACAAAAAGCGCCTTAATTCGAGGAAAGTTAACAGTGTCCAGCCCAACGTATTTAGAAATGAATAACATCGACCAAATGTTTGGCTCATATCAAGCACTTAAGAATGTGTCCCTTAACATCGCAGAAGGTGAGTTTGTGTGTTTTTTGGGGCCATCTGGTTGTGGTAAAACCAGTCTGTTACGCATTATTGCAGGCTTGGACACGCCGACCAGTGGATCCATTCTGCAAGTTGGTAAAGACATCACGTATGCCCCGATCAAGCAACGAGACTTTGGCATCGTGTTTCAATCATATGCGCTGTTCCCGAATTTAACCGTCAGTGACAACATTGCTTATGGTTTATCGGCAAAGCGTGCTGCTGAACGCATGACGGCAAATGATCGACGAGCTCGAGTGACTGAATTATTGGCTACAGTAGGTTTGTCTGGTAGTGAAGGCAAATACCCAGCGCAACTCTCAGGAGGCCAGCAACAGCGTGTTGCCCTTGCTCGTGCGTTAGCTACATCACCGGGTTTATTGTTGTTGGATGAGCCGTTATCGGCATTGGACGCACGCGTTCGTGCGCATTTACGTCAGGAAATAAAACAGCTGCAAGAGAAATTGGGTGTGACCACCATCATGGTAACGCATGACCAAGAAGAGGCTTTAACTATGGCCGATAAGATCGTTGTTATGAACCAAGGTGTGATTGAGCAAATCGGTTCGCCTCAAGAAGTATACACAAAACCAAATACACCTTTTGTTGCTGACTTTGTCGGAGAAATGAATTTTCTCAGTGCTAAAGTGAGCGGTGTGGGTGAGATGGCTTCTGGCGGTTTGACATTAAACTACAGCCAGACATCCGATTTGGCTATTGGCGACAACGCTCAATTGGCGATTCGTCCAGAAGATGTGCGTTTTCACACAGAAGGCGATCAAGACAATATTCTCAATGCAACGGTACTCCATTTAGAATTTCTTGGCTCTCGTATGCGCTCGTTATTGCAGCTTGAGAACCATGAGCGTCCTATTTTGGCAGACATCTCGATGAATGAAATGTCACGCTTAAACTTCACACAAGGGCAAAAGATCACATGTCAGCTGCCAGCGGATCGTTTGCATGTTTTTGGAGGTTCTGTATGAGTGAATCTTCCATAACGCCTGCCATGTCAATGGACGCAAAAAAAGCCGCTAAAAAACCTTGGTATGGCCACCGTAGTATGGATGAATGGTCTCTTGGCGGTGTTTTAATCATTGGCGTACTGGGGTTGCTTATTTGCGTCGTGATGCCAATTTACACCTTGTTATCGAAGAGTGTTGAAGACAAAGACGGCCATTTTATTGGATTGGCTAACTTTGCTAAATTCATTGAAACGCCAAGCTTGTACAGCTCAATTAGCAACTCTCTCTTTATCGCCTTGGTGTCAACGTTAATTGTGACGAGCCTGTCTTTTCTCACGGCTTATGCGATTTGCCGTACACGTATTCCATTAAAAGGGTTGTTTCGTGTAATTTTGGTGCTGCCTATCTTGGCACCCTCTCTATTGCCAGCCATCAGTTTGGTTTACCTTTTCGGTAATCAGGGAATCTTAAAAGAAGTGTTAATGGGAGAGAGCATCTATGGACCTATTGGCATTATTATCGGTTCGTGCTTTTGGACCTTTCCTCATGCTTTGATGATTATGTTAACGGCATTGGCAAACACTGATGCTCGTTTGTATGAGTCTGCCGAAGTGCTGGGCGCTTCCCCAATGCGTACATTTTTCACAGTAACATTGCCAGCCGCTAAATACGGCATTATCAGTGTTGCCTTTGTTATTTTCACGTTAGTGATTACCGATTTTGGTGTGCCCAAAGTGATTGGCGGCCAATTTAATGTTTTAGCAACGGACATTTACAAGCAAGTAATAGGCCAGCAGAATTTCGAAATGGGCGCGGCTGTCAGTGTGATTTTATTATTGCCTGCCATTTTGACATTCATTACTGACCGCTGGTTACAGCGTCGTCAGTCGGCACTTCTTACCTCGAAAGCCGTGCCTTGGGTTGCTCCTATCCGAAAACGCATTGATAGCCTATTTTTTGTGTTATTAACCTTAGTTTCAGGTGTGATTCTGGGCGTTATTGCCATGGCGGTTTACGCCTCGTTAGTGACGTTCTGGCCTTATAACTTGAGTTTGTCATTCAAAAATTACAATTTTGATCTAATGGACGGAGGTGGCTGGGATTCTTATTTTAATTCCATAGAGCTTGCGCTTTATACCGCTGTTATTGGTACGGTTTTTATTTTCTTTCAATCCTATTTGGTTGCGAAACTCGCTGGATTTAAACTGTTGAAGTGGTTTTTTCATCTGTTTGCTATTTTACCTTTGGCGGTACCAGGGTTAGTGCTCGGTCTTGCGTATATCTTTTTCTTTAATGCGCCTAATAATCCATTGAACGGCATATATGGCACCATGATTATTTTAGTGGTTTGTACGATTAGCCATTTCTATACGGTGTGTCATTTGACGGCAACGACGGCTTTAAAGCAGATTGATGCTGAGTTTGAAGCGGTTTCTGCCTCTTTAAAAGTCCCTCAAATAGTTACTTTTTGGCGAGTCTCTTTACCTGTCTGTATGCCAGCGGTATTAGACATTGCGAGCTATTTGTTTGTGAATGCGATGACAACTGTGTCTGCGGTGGTATTTTTATATTCTTACAACACAAGTTTGGCGTCTGTGGCTGTGCTAAATATGGACGATGCTGGCGACATTGCACCGGCGGCGGCCATGGCGGTAATGATTATGTTGACCTGTATGGTAGCGCGCTTAGTCCACTGGATATTGGGTAATGTTGTTTTGAAATATACTCAAAATTGGCGCCAACGTTAGGATGTTGTTTTTATGTCATTAACGGCGATAGTGCTGATCTTAATATCAACTTTTATGCACGCAGGTTGGAATTTTTTTGGTAAGAAGAGCAGTCCAACGTTAGGCTTTTTCTTCCTTACTATGATTGGTGGTGTGGTTGTTTTTTCTCCTCTTTTCATCATTCACCTTGATCTCTTGTTTGCATTAAACCGACAGATTCTAGTGTTATTACTGTGTTCAGGCTTTTTTCAAGCGGTGTACCTTTGGGGGTTAGCAGAAGCCTATCGTTCAGGCGATATGTCAATTGCTTATCCTATTGCTCGCTCTTCGCCTTTGATTATTGTGGGCATATCGAGCTTTTTTCTTGGACAGCAAGAAAGCATTTCTCTGCAAGCGGTCATTGGTATCGTCATGATTGTTGTTGGGTGTTTGTTCATCCCTTTACCTAACTTTAGGGATTTTAAACTTAACAATTACCGCAACCGAACAACGGTGTTTGCTATCGTCGCGGCCTTCGCCACTGCAGGGTATTCCTTAGTGGATAATCAGGCAACAGGGCTGATGCGTGGTTTGATTGGGGAAAATGGTTTACCTGTTGCCAGTGCTGGCGAAGTGGCGTTGGTGTATGTCACCTTGCAAAGTGCATTTGCTGTTATCTGGATGGTCTGGTTTGTGCTGCGCACTGCCAAACAACGTCGTGATTTTTTGTTGCTGACAAAAGAGCAATGGAGAGTGGGGTTGTTAACGGCTGCGCTGATGTTAGGGACTTATTCCTTGGTTATTCTCAGCATGGCGTTTGTTGATAATGTGAGTTATGTCGTTGCATTACGTCAGTTCAGTATTCCTTTAGGGGTTTTATTTGCCGTCATTGGTTTTGGGGAAAGTCTTAAAGCGCCCAAAATCATTGGTGTGATGGTTACTTTTACCGGCTTGATTGCCGTAGCACTTGGATAGATACGTCATCTTCCTTTTATATTTTTACATTGGATAAGCAGTTAAGGAGCCGTCATGGCACTGGCATTTTTTGATCTTGATAACACTTTAGTGAAAGGCGATACCGCGCAAGCTTTTTCTGAATATTTGGCTGCAAGCGCCTTGCCTACAGCGGATGATTTTTTGGCGGTGAATGAAAAATACATGGAAGAATACGATGATGGCACCCTCAATTTGGAGGCCTATATGCATTACACTTTGGCGCCATTATTTACTTTAGATCGTGTAAAAGTGGGCGCTCTTATCCGTGACTTTATTGATACAGTTGTTAGTACCATGATTCCTGATAGCACCCATACATTATTGGCAAAACACAAAGACGCTGGCGATGACATTGTCATTATTTCAGCGACGGGTATTCATTTGGTTGAACCGATCACCAAATATCTGGGTGTAGAGTACGCACTTGGTGTGAATATTGAAATCATTGATGATTACATAACAGGGAAATTGATTGGCATACCTACCTTTCGTGAGGGCAAGGTAATACATGCGGAGCAGTGGGCGAAAGATCATGGCTATAAACTAGAGGAAGCTTACTTTTACAGCGATTCGCACAATGACCTCCCATTACTGGAAAAAGTCGGTTATCCCGTAGCGGTTGGCCCTGACCCTGTGTTGAAAAAAGTCGCTGAAGAGAAAAATTGGCCAATTGTCAAAATTGGCTAGGCTGTTCTATCAGAAAAAACATAGTCATAAGATAATATTTTACATCTTGTCTTATGACATATATTAGGGGGATATGTGAAATTAGATATTGAGAGTTTAGATTCTTCCCTTGAAATTAGAACAACAGTGATTAAAAACAAAGAATCATTGTTAGAGATGTATATTTTTTTTCCAAAAGATATGTCTATACATGAGCGTGACATTCAAGCTAATACCTTATTGGAGTCGAAAGCATCTCGATATCATTACTCCATTTCTAAATCGAAATTTCCACTATTGAAATTAAAATCCAAAAAGCCTGAAAGAAAGAGTGATTTCCCTATATTCTTAAAGGCTTTTAAATTACAGCTTTCTAACTTGATTCGAGATGTAAAATCGAACCATATTAAATACATAGAGACCGCTAAATCATTATTATTAGAACTAAGAAGCACCCCTACGACAGAAACTAATATTAAAGATTTCAAAATTGCTGATGAACTCTGTTCTTACTATGCCGAACAAATGTCGCTGGTTTACTATGATAAGTCTCTTAAGAAAAGAAATAGTGCAATGAATCTTGATGATCTAGTTAAGTTTGCTAGTGAAGAGCGCACATATAGAAAACTGAAATATGGATTAAAGTCCAAAGAAGCTCAACATATACGTAGAAAAGAAGATCATTTCTATAAATCAATTAATATATCGCAACAAAATCGTAAATTAGGAGTCGTTCGAGAGCAAATTGCTTTTAGTATTAGTGCTTTTTTATCTATGTTATTAACTACATTAATTGTTTTTTATTTCCAAAGAGGCTACGGAACAGTCTCATTTGCCGTTTTTATAGCGCTTTGTGTTAGCTATATTTTTAAAGATCGCTTTAAAGAAATTTTTCGTAATTATATAGTGAAAAAAATGAACAAAGGAAAGTACAATTTAAAAAGTATTTTGACTGATAGTGATAATAATATTATTGGAAATTGTTATGAGCTATCTGAGTTTAAAATACCAAATGATGATATTTTAAAGATTAGAGGTAAAGGAAAGTTTACAAAGAAAGAGGAAAATGAAGTTGTTATATATTATAAGAAAAAATATGATCTAAATGATAATTTTATAAATGATTTCTCTCAGTTAAGAGATACTATGAATATCAATATCAACCATCTTCTAGAGCTTTTACCTGACATCACATTAAGATATATGAGCCTGGATAAAAATGGTTTGATGAAACGAAAATTCTCTATGCTACACGACCTTAATATTGTTGTTCGCCTAAATGAAAAAAAAGTAGAGCGCTATAGGGTAAAACTTTCTCACTCAAGTATCGAAAAGTTAGAGAGAGTAAAGCTATCCTGAGTTTGAAGATAACAACTGACTGCTTGAAATGAAAAGTGTCGCACTTCGGACTTAAACTCGCGGAGAAGCTAAACCGTATCATTGGTGAAGGAACTCTCAACCATTGCTTACACATGGAATTATATTAGATAAAACAGAGCGATACGCCCTGTTTTACTGATTAAGTTAGTACTTACCCAATTCTAGTACTGTTTGCTCAAGAACTTTGTTGTCACCCATCGCTTTAATCGTCACGTAATACGCATGATCTTTACCGCCAGAGCAAGGTGGCATATAAGCACCCGCTTTATCCCAACCTGGACCGCGATGCTCTGCAATCATTTTGAAAGGCGCTGGCAAAGCGTATGTGTGGCCTAAAACAGAAGGAATTTCTACTTCCGATACAGAAGACGCTAACGTGTAACTCATCTGCCCATGACCGCCATTATTCATATTCTGGGAGTCACGGTCGCTGTATTCCATAACGATGACATCCGTACCTTTTGGTAACTTGCTAAGCGTCAAAGCTGGCGTCGCAGGACTAGTCCCACCAAATTTTTGACATTGCTCAGCAGCTGGCACGGTTGAGCCGTCCCAAAATGCATCCGTTAACTTAGCATCAAACGCCAATGCGCCACTACTGATAGCCGATAAACCAAGTGATATAGCTAATACTTTAAGTTTCATAACTGTGATCCCTTTTGTTCCGTTTAAATGACATTATTGATTTAATAACGAAGTTGTTACGTTAGATTACAGAAAAAATATCACTTTATGGTGACAAAAAAGAAAGAAATACATTTTCAATCTCATTCTTCGTTTTTACTCGAGAACCTCTCCTCTCGTTTATCTAAGTTTGTGATATAATGGCGAGTCATATAAAAAATATTAAAATGGCGGGTTCAAAAAAGCTCATGGATAAACACAAAGGCAACTTATTCATTTTATCGGCTCCTTCTGGCGCGGGTAAGTCTACCTTGTACAAAGCCTTACTAAAGCAAGATCAACAAGTACGCATTTCCATTTCTCACACTACAAGAACGCCAAGAACAGGTGAAGAAGACGGTCGTGAGTACTTTTTCACAGACCCGGAATCTTTCTTGGACATGATTGCGGAAGACGCCTTTTTTGAACACGCTCAAGTATTCGATAATTACTACGGCACATCAAAAGCATCCATTTTTGATATGTTGGAGCAAGGCTTAGATGTGATCTTAGAAATTGATTGGCAAGGCGCTCGCCAAGTCCGTCAACTTTACCCTGAAGCCATAGGAATATTCATTCTTCCACCGTCATTACAAACCCTAGAAGAACGCTTAAAAGGTCGTGCAACTGACTCAGAAGAAGTAATTCAAAGGCGTATGGCGAAGGCCGTTAATGAAATGTCTCATTACAACGAATACGATTTCGTCATCGTTAATGATGATTTAAATGAAGCTCTTTCTCAAATGGGGGCGATTTTTAAGGCTATGCGCTCAAAAACCCCGATTATCGAGCAAAAACATGGCAATCTTATAAATGATCTCTTGTCATTGTAAGAAGCCGTTAAGTAGAATTACCCTTGGAAAAATAGATAACTGAATACAGAGGTCAAAATGGCTCGAGTTACCGTAGAAGATTGTTTAGAAAATGTTGATAACCGCTTTGAATTAGTGATGGTGTCATCAAAACGTGCACGCCAACTAGCAACTGGTGGTGAAGAATCGAAAGTGCCTTTAGAAGGCGACAAAGTGACGGTTATTGCATTACGTGAAATCGCTGAAAACTTGATTAACGCAGAAAACGTTGATCAACAAAAACGCCCAGTTCACGAGTTTTAATTCAATGGTGTCGCTCATAACACAACCGTCGCACTTCTACTTTACCTTTGTGAGGTGAGCGATGTATACCATTGAAGATTTAGCACTGACACTCAGTCAGTACTTGCCGTACGACCAAGTTGCCAAGGTAAAACGCGCTTACTATTACGCCGAGCAGGCTCATGATGGCCAACGGCGAAAAAGTGGCGAACCTTATGTCACCCATCCTCTCGCTGTCGCCGAAGTTCTCTCTGAGCTCCGAATGGATTGTGATGGACTGACGGCAGCACTTTTACATGATGTCATAGAAGATACTGGCATCAGCCGCGAAGCACTCACTGAACAATTTGGTGCAGGTGTCGCAAGCTTAGTAGATGGCGTCAGTAAATTGACTCACCTTGAGTTCAATAACCAGCTCGAAAAACAAGCTCATAACTTCCAAAAAATGGCCATGGCCATGGCAGATGACATTCGAGTGATCTTGGTTAAATTAGCAGACCGCTTACATAATATGCGCACATTGGACGCCATGCCGGCCAATAAAAAGCGTCGTATCGCCCGCGAAACTCTAGAGATTTATGCGCCAATTGCAAACCGTTTAGGTATGTACAATGTTCGTGTTGAGTTAGAGTCTCTTGCTTTTCAAGCTTATTACCCGATGCGTGCTCGCATGCTACAACGAGCCATCCATAAAATGTATGGTCAGCAACGCATCAAGGACACTCAAAAGATTGAAGATACGATTCGATCAGAGTTGGCAGCAGATTATATCGAAGCCAGCATAAGTGTTCGTGAAAAGCACATTTACAGTATTTACCAGAAAATGGATAAAAAGCGCCGTTCATTGAATGAAATCATGGACGTTAATGGTGTTCGTATCGTGACTGATCGTCACGATAGCTGTTACCGCATATTGGGCGTTATCCACTCTCTCTTCAAACCGATTGAAGGTCGCTTTAAAGATTACATCGCTGTACCTAAATCCAATGGTTACCAGTCGCTTCATACCACTGTTTTGGGTACGAATGGTATTCCAATGGAAGTGCAAATACGCACAGAAGAAATGGATCTAGTCGCTAATAATGGCATTGCAGCTCATTGGGCTTATAAAGCCAATGGCACATCCAATACGCCAAATAATCACGACCGTGCGACAAAATGGGTGAAAAGCCTACTCGAAATCCAGCAAAAAGCGCGTAACCCTGTCGAGTTTGTCGATAACGTAAAAAGCGACCTGTTCCCAGATGAAGTGTATGTGTTCACGCCAAACGGGCAAATCATTGAGCTTCCTTCTGGCGCTACTCCGGTGGACTTCGCTTACGGCGTTCACACCGAGATAGGCAACACTTGTATATCTTGTCGCATTAACCGACGCCTTGCGCCATTAAGTACTCAACTTGAAAGTGGCCAAACAGTTGAAATCATTACCGCCAATAATGCTCAGCCAAATGTGGCGTGGCTAAGCTTTGCGATTACAGGCAAAGCACGAACTAACATTCGTCATTACTTGAAAGACAAACAGCGTGAAAACGCCATTTCTATTGGTTGTCGCCTACTCACTCGTTCATTGAATGCTTTCAAAACCAATATTGACGAATTAACCTCGGAGCAAATTGCGCAAGTATTAGAAAACCACCAGCTGACGTCTATGGACGACTTATTAGAATCCATTGGTAAAGGCCGTCATGTTGGCTATTTAGTTGCCAGAGAGCTTTTCCCGAACTTTGATGAAGAAACCTTGGTAACGCCTAAATCCTTTAAGGTAAACGGTTCGGAAGGCATGCTTATTTCTTATGCAAAGTGCTGCGCACCGATACCAGGTGACCCGATTGTCGGTTACGTCCAAGTAGACAAAGGCATCATCATTCACCATTTGAATTGCCCGAATGTTCAAGATCACTTATCCAGCCCTGAGCGTTTTATTCACATGGCATGGGGCAAGGAAATCGAAGAAGAATTGCATATCAGCTTGATCGTGAGTTACATCAATGAGCGAGGCGCTGTCGCCAAGATTGCCAGCTCGATCAGTGATACCGATTTCCAAGTTTCAAACTTAGACATTATTGAACGTGGCCGAGTCAGCCGTTTACGCTTGAACATTACCATTTCCAGCCGTGTTGGTTTGGCAGATGTTATGCGTCGAATCAAAGCCGTACGTTGTGTCGAAAAAGTATCACGCGAGACGATAGTGGGGCGCTAAACAAGTCGCTCTTATTCAACATTTCAAAATAGGATATTGATTATGCCAAAACAAGTTGTTCATACAGAAAACGCACCTGCCGCCATCGGTCCATACTCTCAAGCCGTTCGCGCAGGAAACACAGTTTACCTTTCTGGCCAAATTCCTTTGGTACCAGAAACAATGGAAGTCATCAGTGAAGACATTGTTGAGCAAACCACGCAAGTTTTCAAAAACCTACAAGCAGTTTGTGAAGCAGCAGGTGGTTCATTGGAAAACGTGGTTAAGTTCAATATTTTCATGACAGACCTAGGTAACTTCGCAACAGTTAACGAAGTGATGACGCAATTTGTTAAACAGCCATACCCTGCTCGTGCGGCTATGGGTGTTCGCGCTTTACCAAAAGGCGTGCAAGTTGAAATCGAAGGGATCATGGTTCTGGAAGACTAATCTCTTCAATCTATTGAAAACCATAAAAAGAGGCCTTTTATCGGCCTCTTTTTTTATACGTATTAAGACAGATTGCTATCATTTTTATATTCAAGCAATAGACTTTGATAACCCGAAACATAACTAGGATAACGAGGTCGCCAACCTTGCGACAAAAGATACTGACCTTGAATTCGCTTCCCTGACGTTGGGATAAAATCTAGGCCATTTTTGATCTCTGGCGTAACACCTAAACAGGTTGCAAGCCATAACTTCACTTCCCACATAGAAACAGGTGTTTGATCTGTAACAATTACTTGATTAGGTAACGCTTTTCCAGCAACAGCACATTCAGTCAAAGTCACCAAAGCAGACACAACGTCATCGCGATGAATGCGATTCGTCCAACTATTCGCTCCCCAGTCTTCGCCACTTTCTATTTTCTGTAGCAATCGAAAACGTCCTGAGCCATAAATCCCTGAACAGCGAACAGCCACGGTCGGAAATACCGAAGTCAGCGCCGACTCAGTTTCTCGAAGAACGCTCGATGTCACTGACTTAGGCCACGCAGGCGTTGTTTCATCAATCCACTCACCTTGGCTTTCACCATAAACACTCGTACTGGAAATAAAAAATATTTGAGGCAGCTTGCTTTGTGATTGATATCTACGAATCAAAACTTGAGCCGTATTAAAATAGGCGGTCCGATACGCTTCTTCCGTTCGCCCTTTGGGCGTCATGATCAAGAAAATGATATCGGCATCAGGAAGAGCACTGTCTTCCATTGCTACCAAATCACCAGTAATACCAGCCACACCAGCAGGGAATTCCACGCCTGTTCGACGAATACCAATGACATTATAACCTTGCGGAACAAGCTCATGACCTAGCCCCGAACCCAAATCACCACAACCAGCGATCAGTATTGTTGCCATTTTATCCTCCAGAGGGGTGATTGATTGCTGCCTACGTGTAACATTTAATAACACGCGATGACTCAAGAAATGTTCTGCAATAACAGAATCAACGAGTATACTTTATTGAATGGTGTATTATCATAGCTATTAACAATGAATCAACCTACTTTAAAAAGGTGAGTTATGACATTAACGGAATTGAAATACATAGTAATGCTAGCGGAAAAAAAGCATTTTGGACAAGCTGCAGAAAGCTGCCATGTTTCGCAACCAACGCTTAGTGTTGCAGTAAAAAAGCTGGAAGATGAACTGGGTACTGCCATTTTCGAACGCAGTAAAAGTTCGGTGTATATCACGCCACTTGGTGAACAAATCATTACTCAGGCGAAGCGCGTTCTCGATCAAGCAAACATGATCAAAGAACTAGCCGCATCTGGTAAAAACCAGCTGAAAGGGCCATTAAAGGTCGGCGCTATTTTTACCATCGCCCCTTACCTTTTCCCTTTTATGATTCCTTCTTTGCATAAAATTGTGTCTGGTATGCCGTTGTCAATTGAAGAAGATTTAACCGAGAACCTTCGACCAAAACTGCGTAACGGCGAGTTAGACGCTATTATCGTAGCTTTGCCTTTCCGCGAACCTGATGTCGTAACACAGCCTATTTATGAAGAAGAGTTTGTTGTTCTCATGCCAAAAGGACACCCTTGGACGACATTAGAGAGTATAGAAACCGATCAGCTATCTACAGACAACCTTTTATTACTAGGCAAAGGCCATTGCTTCAGTGAGCAGGTTTTAGAGGCCTGTCCTATTGTGACAGAAAGCGAGTTCGATGATGGCCGAACTGTCGTCAATGGCAGCTCATTAGAAACCATCCGCTATATGGTGGCGTCTGGCTTAGGCGTCACCGTGTTGCCAAAATCCGCTGTCACCAATATCGATCATAATATGTTAGAAGTTCGCCCTTTCACTACACCTGCACCGAAACGTACGGTAGCACTTGCTTGGCGAGCAAGCTTCCCACGTCCAAAAGCCATTGAAGCAGTAAGCCAATCCATTCGTGATGCTTGCAAGCAATTAAATCTGTAGGAAGCTCAGATGATTGACGGCTTAGATGCACAGGATGTGCGAGAATTAAAAGGAGTGGGAGATGCAATGTCCGAAAAGCTGGCCAAATTGCATCTACACACAGTACAGGATTTACTGTTCCACTTGCCTATTCGTTATCAAGACCGAACTCGTGTGGTGCCAATCGGCCATTTACGTTTTGGCGACGAAGCCGTTATCGAAGGCCAAGTGACTGGCTGCGAAATCAAAATGGGCAAGCGCCGTAGTTTGCTCTGTCGAATAAAAGATCACACTGGCGCGCTTTGCTTACGCTTCTTCCACTTTTCTGCGGCGCAAAAAAAGCAGCTTGAAGCAGGTAAACGCATTCGCTGCTTTGGTGAAATTCGCCGAGGAAGCACAGGTTTTGAAATCTATCACCCTGAATACAAAGTCATTGGTGATGATGAAAAGTTGGAAGAGTCAGCGCAGCTCACGCCTATTTACCCTCTTACAGAAGGTTTGACCCAAACCAAAATTCGTCAACTCTGTGAGCAAGCGTTAGAACGCCTAACCCCTTACAATTTACGAGAATGGCTTCCTGAGGAAATTCGTTCACAATTCAGTTTGCCGCCACTGAGCGATGCGATCTTGTTTCTGCATCACCCGTCTCGCGAAGCTGACTTAGCACAACTACGCTCCGGCTCACACCCTGCTCAATATCGCTTATCTTTTGAAGAGCTCATGGCGCATCAACTCTCGCTCATCGGCAAACGCATCAAGGCAAAACAAGACTTTTCAATCAAGGTGCCGAATGCAGGCGAACTGAGCAAAGCTCTTTTGAATCAATTACCTTTTTCACCAACCAATGCCCAACGACGGGTTTTTCACGAAATATTGGCGGACTTAAATACAGGCCACCCGATGTTGCGCTTGGTTCAAGGCGACGTGGGTTCAGGCAAAACTTTAGTGGCAGCCTTAGCTGCCGCCTCCGTCGTGCAAGCCGGTTATCAAGTTGCCATTATGGCGCCAACCGAAATCCTCGCAGAACAGCATTACATAAACTTTTCCCAATGGTTTGAGCCTTTAGGTTTAAATGTGGCCTGGATGATTGGAAAACTAAAAGGAAAGGCGCGAGAAAAAGAGCTGGCAGACATTGCATCTGGCGAAGCGCAAATTGTTGTGGGAACACACGCTCTATTTCAAGACACTGTTGAGTTCGATCGTTTAGCCTTAGCGATTATTGATGAACAACATCGTTTTGGTGTCCATCAACGAATGGCATTGCGAGAAAAAGGCATGAAGCACGGATTTCAGCCTCATCAGTTAATCATGACAGCAACACCGATTCCTCGCACATTGGCCATGTCTGCTTATGCGGATTTGGATTGCTCAATCATTGATGAATTACCGCCCGGGCGAACACCTGTCAATACAATTGTGGTGTCAGACCAACGCCGGCAAGAAGTCATCGATCGAGTAAAAAGTGGCTGCGAGCAAGGCAAGCAAGCTTATTGGGTATGTACTTTGATCGAAGAGTCGGAAGCGCTGCAATGCCAAGCTGCCGAGGACACAGCATTATTGTTGCAAGAGCAATTACAAGGCTTGTCTATTGGATTGGTGCACGGAAGGCTAAAAGCACAAGAAAAGGCCGACATTATGGCCCAGTTCAAAGCGGGTGAAATTCAGCTTTTGGTGGCGACCACAGTTATTGAAGTAGGCGTTGATGTTCCAAATTCAAGCTTAATGGTCATAGAAAACCCTGAGCGTCTAGGTTTAGCGCAACTACATCAATTACGAGGACGTGTGGGTCGAGGTCAAGCTGCCAGCCATTGCGTTCTGCTCTATAAATCACCATTAGGGCAACAAGGGAAAGAACGCCTTTCTACCATGAGAGAAACCAGTGATGGATTCAAAATTGCTGAAAAAGACCTTGAATTACGTGGACCAGGAGAGCTTCTAGGCACGCGACAAACGGGCTTGTGGGAGTTCAAAGTAGCGGATTTGCAAAGAGATAAGAGTCTATTGGATGATGTGCAACGCGCCGCTTCGATTCTATACGCTCAATATCCTGAAAGTATTTCCCCGCTTCTGTCTAGGTGGCTACCCAATCACGACCAGTATTTAAACGTATAACATACACACTGAAATACACGCCTTCCTCCATCGTTGGCCTTGTCGCTATTGGCTTTATATTTGCTTAGATATGTTCATAAAATTTTTCGAACTGGGTAGTTTCTTATATTCTGTTCAAGCCAATTCATCTCAAGGAGCTGATATGTCTTTTTTAGAACAAATAAATCAAGGTGTAGAATTATCAATACAAGGATGCGGTTACAAAATAGAAAACGACCGAGTTATGATTTCTGCAGACTTTATTGGAAGCAATAGAGATGAACTGAACATGAGCGGCACAATTCAAATCGCCTTTAGTGCCCAGAACCAACAAAATAGAGAACCTCAAAACCTGCTTCTCGCTTCTACGACAATAGGAGAATTAAGAGGGCAACATTTTCTGAGCGACTGCTCTTACGACTTGCTCTTTCAACATCCACCCACGGGCACTTGGCAACTCTCATTACAATTAAGGGAATGGGATGGTTTAGAGTATGCACTAATTGATGAAGTGTTTTTCGACCTTCTCTACCAAACCCAAGCTATGTCTGATGCTGCAGCTATCTACAGCAATGAACATACCACTGACCTAAGAGAGCTTCAGACAACCTCTCCAAAAGAATCCATTACTCACACCGAGTCAGTAGGCTCAGGCGATGGACATCGCCTTATCAATAAAATAAAAAAAGCTGAATTAAGAGCCGTTAAAGGGATCCCCAAAAAAGCGCTAGAAAGGATTATTACGGAGCGCCCTTTTCAATCCGAAAGAGCTATTGTCAATGTCAAAGGAATGGGGCCCAAAATGCTGAAAAAACTACTAGAAAAACTATCAAACTAAAGCAAAAAAGTTCAATGAAATGCAAAGTACACACTCAGGATTATGGGATATTTACAACCGTCGTGCTTTTCACTTCTTCCATTGCAACATAAGTTCGAGACTCTCGAACGTGCGGCAGAGTCAGTAAAGTTTCACCTAAAAGTAGACGGTAAGAGTCCATATTTGAAACACGCGCTTTTAAAAGATATTCAAAGTCGCCCGCAATCAAATGGCATTCTAAAATTTCTGGAATTTCAGCAACCGCTGTTTTAAATTCATTAAAGCCTTCAGGTGATGTTGTTTTCAGTCGAATTTCAACAAAGACCAACAAACCAGCGTCCACCTTTTTCGGATTTACCAAAGCACAGTAACCCGTAATGTAACCTGTTCGCTCTAAACGACGAACACGTTCCAAACAAGGAGTGGCACTCAACCCAACACGGCTCGCTAGTTCTACATTCGATAAACGGCCATTTACCTGTAATTCACGAAGTATTTTTTTGTCTAAGCGATCGAGTGGTTTTACTGAGTTATCCATTTGACACGGATCTCCTTACGTAGCTTCAATTAATGCCTAAGTCTATCATGCAGATTGCAAATTATGGAAAGAGCTTTATTCAATATCTTTAGTAGGGGCATAGTAAAAAAACCAAGAACAAGCACCAGAATTAAGCAAAAAATCACCTCCGCTACAAAATGGAACATTTTAAAAAGAATTTCGCACCACTTATGAACAATAATTAAGCGGTCAGCCTAATTCCCCGAAAACTAACGCTTTACAGAAAAAATAAATATTAAAGATATAAAAGTCACACCCGGAGATACGGAAAAAAGTGCAGATCACGTATAACTTATAATCTTTTCTGCTTGACTATGGCGAAAAAGAGTAATTCTATAGATGTATGTAGTGTCCTTTGTAGAGGAATCATCTACATATATCTGACAATAAGAACAATAGAGTGTTGGCACTAAGTTTGCTTAATAAATACTACAGATAATATAAATCTGACGTTAAGTTCAACAATATAACAACATATGTAAAAAATGCCCGGGAGGCTTAATATAATGAAATCGAATGTTAGTAAAATACTATCTACTGCAGCTGTTGCAGCAACTCTAAGCACAGCAGTGACTGCAGCTACACTAGATGACGTTAAATCTAAAGGCTTTATCCAATGTGGTGTTAGCCAAGGTGTTCCAGGCTTCTCCAACGCAGATTCTGAAGGTAACTGGACTGGTATCGATGTTGACGCTTGTCGTGCAGCGGCTGCAGCCATTTTCGGTGATGCTCAAAAAGTAAAATTCACTCCTCTATCTGCTAAAGAACGCTTTACCGCTCTACAATCTGGCGAAATCGATGTTCTTTCTCGTAACACGACTTGGACTTACACTCGTGATTCTTCTCTGGGGTTAGACTTCACAGCTGTTAACTTCTATGACGGTCAAGGTTTCATGGCTCGTAAAGACCTAGGCGTTGAGTCTGCTTTGGACCTTGATGGTGCAACCGTTTGTACTGAACAAGGCACTACAACAGAATTGAACATGGCTGACTTCTTCCGTAAACACAAATTATCTTACGTTCCAGTTGTTGTTCAAAAAGCAGACGAAGCACTAGCTGCTTACGCTTCTGGCCGTTGTGATGTGTTCACTACAGATAAATCAGGCCTTGCTGCTCACCGTTCTAAGCTTGCAGACCCAAGCGCTCACGTAATCCTTCCAGAAACTATTTCTAAAGAGCCTCTAGGCCCTGTTGTTCGTCATGGCGACAACCAGTGGAAAGACATCGTAACTTGGGCAATGTTCGTTCAGGTTAACGCAGAAGAAATGGGTATCACTTCTGAAAACGTTGCGAAAATCAAAAGCGAAACGAATGATCCAGGCATCAAACGACTTCTAGGTTCTGAAGGTGATATGGGGGCTCAACTTGGCCTTCCAGCAGACTGGGCTTACAATGTTATTTCACAAGTAGGTAACTATGGTGAAGTCTTCGAGCGTAACGTTGGCCCATCTACTCCAGTTGGTCTTCCACGTGGTATTAACAATCTATGGACTGAAGGTGGTGTAATGTACGCGCCACCAGTACGTTAATTATTAATACCTAAAGCAACCTGCTTCGGGTATTTATTCAGCGGCGATTTTTCATCGCCGCTGAATTTCTCCCCCCTTTCTTACACATCTGACGAGCATTCCATTTGCCTGAATTAAGATGAGCGATAAAACGACTTCAAATAACAAAAGCCTTTTGCATGATGCAGGCACCCGTGCCTTGATCTTTCAAATAGTGCTTCTAGCCGTGGTAGTTTTCGTAGGTTATTACCTATTCAGTAACTTACAAGCCAACCTAGCTAATCAAGGTATTTCCACTGGTTTTACATTTCTAAATCAGCCAGCCGGATTTCCCATCCTTATTCATTTGATTGAGTACACAGAAGCAAACTCTTATGGTCGTGCTTTTGTAGTTGCCTTAATCAACACTGTTGTTATTTCCCTGATGGGGATTGTGTTAGCAACTGTCATTGGTGTCATCATGGGTGTTGCCCGACTGTCGAAAAACTGGCTAGTCGCACGTTTAGCAACTGTCTATGTTGAAACCTTGCGTAACATCCCATTACTACTACAAATGTTCTTTTGGTACTTTGCGGTACTAGCGGCGCTACCTGCGCCTCGTAATAGTTATGAGTTTGCAGACTTCCTATTAAATAAGCGCGGTATTTATTCTCCTAACCCTATTTTTCAAGATGGTTTTGGTCTTGTAATCTCTGGCTTTATTTTGTCTATTGTTGCTTCTATCGCCGTGATTACCTGGGCTAAGAAGCGTCAAACTAAAACAGGCGTTTGGTTCCCAGCCTATTGGACTTCTTTAGGATTGATAATCGGGATTACCTTTTTATCCCTTGCTGTTGCAGGCTTTCCAATAGAGTTCGATTTACCACAAAAGAGCCGCTTCAATATCACTGGTGGTATGGTTCTACCTCCCGAGTTTGTCGCTGTTCTTGTAGCTCTATCTACCTACACAGGCTCTTTCATTGCTGAAATTGTCCGTGCAGGTATTTTGTCTGTTAACTGGGGGCAAACAGAAGCGGCAAGATCGTTAGGCTTAAAAGACAATTTGACTCAGCGTTTGATTGTATTGCCTCAAGCATTACGAGTTATCATCCCACCATTAACTAGCCAATATTTGAACTTAGCGAAAAACTCTTCGTTAGGTGCTGCTATTGCCTACCCTGAACTGGTTGCTGTTGTTATGGGCACGACGCTAAACCAAACAGGTCAAGCAATAGAAACCATTGGTCTTTGTATGCTTGTTTACGGTTCATTGAGTTTATCTATCTCTATGTTCATGAACTGGTATAACAAAAAAATGTCATTAGTAGAGCGCTAGGAGGCTAATCATGGCTATTATATTTAAACCATCACCAAGCCTCCCACCACCAGTTAATTCGGTCGGTGCAGTGGCATGGGTTCGCCAAAATTTATTGTCGTCCCCTCTTAATATTTTTCTGACACTGTTTAGTGTTTATGTTTTATACCTATTGCTTCCACCAATTATTCAATGGGGCATTATTGATGCAACATGGACAGGCGAATCAAAAGCAGCTTGTACTGGCGGCGGTGCTTGTTGGGCATTTATAGGGGTTTACTTCGAACAGTTTATGTATGGGTTATACCCATCAGAAGAAACATGGCGTATTAATATTGCCTTGATTCTACTGGTGGTAATGGTTGGTGCTTTCGCCATTAAATCTGTCAATAAACTCTACTTGTCCATTGGGATTATTGTTGTCTACCCTATCATTGCCTACTTCTTGTTTGCTGGTGGAGTGTTTGGGTTAGAAGTTGTTGAGACTTCTCTATGGGGTGGCTTATTCCTAACGACTCTTTTGGGTGTTATTGGTATTGTTGCTTCACTTCCTCTGGGTGTCTTACTGGCTCTAGGCCGTCAATCAAACATGCCGATTGCTAAGTCTGTTTGTATTGTGTTCATCGAGACAATTCGAGCGGTTCCACTAATCACCATCTTATTCATGGCATCAGTTATGATTCCATTGTTCCTACCTGATGGTATGAACTTTAATAAGCTAATGCGTGTATTGATTGGTATTACCTTATTCTCTGCCGCTTACATGGCCGAGGTAATCCGTGGTGGCTTGCAAGCTATTCCAAAAGGTCAATATGAAGCCGCTGACGCAATGGGGCTATCCTACTGGCAGTCAATGGTTTTGGTTATCTTGCCACAAGCACTGAAACTCGTTATACCTGGCATAGTGAACACTTTTATTGGTTTGTTTAAAGATACAACCTTGGTTTATATCGTTGGTATGTTTGACTTACTTGGTAGGATTCAAGCAGCAACACATGACTCAAGCTGGTTAGGTACAACAATAGAAGGTTATGCCTTTGCTGGATTCATTTATTGGGCCGCCTGTTTTGGTATGTCTCGCTACAGTATGAGAATCGAGCGTAAGTTAGAAACAGGGCACAAGCGAAATTAGTTAAGAATTTGAGGTCTATATAATGTCAAATACAAATATGGCTCGTGCTCAACTTGCGCAGGGCGAAGAAGCAATCATCGAATTTAACGATGTAAACAAGTGGTACGGTGACTTCCACGTATTAAAGAACATCAATTTCAGCATTAAAAAGGGTGAGCGTATCGTTGTATGTGGCCCTTCTGGTTCTGGTAAATCAACTATGACGCGTTGTATCAACCGTCTAGAAGAACACCAAAAAGGAACCATTCTGGTTGATGGCGTTGAAATGAACGATAACCTGAAGAACATCGAAGCGATCCGCAAAGATGTTGGTATGGTTTTCCAGCACTTCAACCTGTTCCCACACCTAACCATTTTGGAAAACCTGACTTTGGCGCCAATTTGGGTACGTAAAACACCAAAGAAAGAAGCTGAAGAAATGGCAATGCATTACTTGGAGCGTGTAAAAATCGCTAACCAAGCATTGAAATACCCAGGTCAGCTTTCTGGTGGTCAGCAACAACGTGTGGCGATTGCTCGTGGTTTGTGTATGCAACCTCGTATCATGTTGTTTGATGAGCCAACCTCTGCACTTGACCCTGAAATGATCAAGGAAGTATTGGACGTTATGATCCAATTGGCAGAAGAAGGTATGACAATGGTATGTGTGACCCATGAAATGGGCTTTGCAAAAACCGTTGCCGACCGTGTTGTGTTTATGGATGCCGGCGAAATCGTTGAAGCCAATGAGCCAAATGAGTTTTTCAACAATCCTCAGCATGATCGTACTCAAAACTTCCTAAGCCAAATCCTAAATCATTAATTCGAAACTCGAAACTTCGTTTTAAAATCTGGTATATTGGAAAAAGCCCCGACGAGGGGCTTTTTTATGTCTGATAGTTTTAATCGAGAACCTTTATGGAAGTCTTACCAGACCACCAACAAAATCAGAGAATACGAGTGGTGCATTTAGCAGATCACTCTGGTCGTTTGCAGGTTCTTTTCCCTGAAAGCAACATGCTCGATATTGCTGCTGTATCACGCATCACAAAACGTCGTTTAGAGCCCGTTGCTCACTTTCATCCATCGGGCGATGCTCTTATAAAACCCAACAGTGTAATAACAATTATAGAAAACAGCATATTGGAAAATGACCAAGCTTTTCTTATCTGTACCAAAACCAACGGACAATACCGAGAGATCACAGGAAACCAATTAAAAGAGCTGTTTTCAGGCCCTCTAAATCGTTTTGAAAGCATTTCTATTCACACTTCTGCAATCAACAAACCGGCAGAAAACCACGAAAATGACGAAGAGCAAATTCTTCAAGCACTCGGTAAATTTCAGTCCATACGACTCAAGCAACGTTTGGAAGAAACATTAGAGGTTCCGCCTTTACCCGCTTCTTCCCATCGCATCATCAAACTGTCATCAGATAAGTCCGCAGGAACAGATGAACTATGTGAAGTCATTGCATTAGACCCAAGTTTATCTGCACAGGTTGTTAGCTGGGCGTCTTCTCCTTACTATGGAGCGCCGGGGTCGATTGAGTCTGTAGAGGATGCCATTATTCGCGTGCTCGGCTTTGAAATGGTGATGAATTTGGCGCTTGGATTATCAATGGGTAACGCTTTTAAAACGCCTGAAGAAGGACCTCGTCATTATGAAGACTTCTGGTTAGATTCTGTTTCAAATGCTGTACTTATGGAATCCTTAGTAAAAGCGATGCCAATTAAAAACCGTCCAAAGCTCGGACATGCTTACTTAGCAGGCTTGCTACACAACTTCGGATTTCTTGCGATCAACGCTATTTTGCCACCTCATTTTTCCATTCTATCTCGCTACCAAGAAGCTAACGCGCATCTGGCAGCAGAGTTTACTGAAATGCACATACTGCATTTTAGCAAGGAACAATTGGCATCTTGGCTACTGCGTTATTGGAGCTTGCCAGACAATATTTGGATGGCCATCAGATACAGCAAAAAGCCTCATTATTATGGAGAGCACGCTGTATTAGCCAAACTGCTCTACGTGACTTATCAGCTCCGTCACGAAGCTGATATTGAACCTGAAGTGCTCAATGGAATAGGCTTAACACTTGAAGAAGCCGAAAACTGCGAAAAAGAGGTTTTCAAAAAATCAGCCGAATTGCATAAAATGGCGTCTTTAATTAACAAGATAAATGCCTAGCTTATTATGACATTGATGAATCAATCCGCGACCTTGCAGTTTGGCTATCGATGGGCACCTGTACATAGAGTCAACAAGGTAAAAGTGCCAACCACTCTTTGGCCTTGGCTGACTACCAAAGCCTCTTTAACAGCCAAACTACAAACGCTGGGAACACTAACGGTTGAAGTACTTGAAGACACATGGGGAACACCAACGGCACGAGAAAGGCGTCGACTTGCTTTGCGCCCTCGTGAGGCAGCTCGAATTCGCACCGTTTTATTAAAGGTTGATGGTGTCAGTGTTATTTATGCGCGTTCAATTATTCCAGCCAAATCCTTAAAAGGTCATTGGCGACAAGTAAAACATCTTAAAAACAAACCGTTAGGCGGATATTTGTTTAAACACAGAGCGCTTGTTAGAAGCTGTGTCGAAGTCACTCAACTGCCTAAACAGATGTTTCCAGATCAATCCAATACCGTATGGGCGAGACGTTCTGTTTTCCAACAATACGGAGTGGGAATCTTGGTCAACGAAGCCTTCTTTGATGATATCAACCAACTAAAATCACCATTTGGTTTTATATGAATAAATTGAAAGTTTACCTAGAGCTAACGCGATTCGATCGCCCTATCGGGTCTTTGTTATTGATGTGGCCAACATTATGGGCACTATGGCTCGCCTCTGATGGTATGCCTGATTGGCGCCTCATTGTTATTTTCATTTTAGGCGTATTCAGTATGCGCTCTGCTGGTTGTGTGATTAATGATTATGCCGATAGAAATGTAGATGGCAGCGTTGAACGTACCAAGAACCGACCATTGCCCTCGGGTCGCGTATCCGCAAAAGAAGCTCTAGCGCTTTTCGCAACTCTTTGCGCAGTAAGCTTTATTTTAATTCTTTTCACTGACGTTCGAACCATTTTATTGTCATTTATCGGATTAGGTCTTGCTGCACTTTACCCCTTTATGAAGCGATATACCCACTTACCTCAGCTGTTCCTAGGTTTGGCTTTTTCTTGGGCAATACCCATGGCGTTCAGTGCTCAAGGCGGTGACTTAAGAGACCCTATACTTTGGATGCTGTTCATTGCCAACTGCTTCTGGACGATCGCATACGATACCTATTATGCGATGACAGACCGTGAAGATGACCTCAAAGTCGGTATCAAATCGACGGCTATCTTATTTGGGGAACACGATCTGCTTATCATTCTTTGCCTGCAAGGTCTGACTTTGTCTCTCTTAACTTGGGTGGGGATACTGGCTGGATTAGATTGGCCGTATTTTATTGCTCTTGTGTGTTGTGTCGGATTATTTTATTTACAATTTAAACAAGCTCGAAGCCGTGATAAAGCCGCCTGCTTTCGATCATTTCTAGATAATAACCGCATTGGCTTTTGTCTCTTCATTGGTCTAAATTTAAGCTATTTTCTGTAATATATGGCAAAGTTGTGACACTTTAACCAAACTGTCACATTTGACAGCTTTAATAAAACCGTTCCTGAGGTGAGGGTAGATCCTGTGACCGGTAAAAAAGTATTAATTATTGATGACGAGTCTTCAATACGCGAAATGATCGCGATTGCTCTAGAAATGGCAGGCTATGAATATTTAGAAGCCGAGAATATTCAGCAAGCCCACGAAATTATCGTCGACCACCGACCAGATTTAATTCTTGTTGATTGGATGATGCCGGGGGGCAGTGGCATTGAACTCACTCGTCGCTTGAAGAAAGACAACACAACGGCTGAAATTCCAGTCATCATGTTGACGGCAAAAAGTGAAGAAGACAACAAAATCCAAGGCTTAGAGGTTGGTGCGGATGACTACATAACCAAACCTTTCTCTCCTCGTGAATTAGTTGCGAGATTAAAAGCCGTATTGCGCAGAGCAACACCCCAAGGCATTGATGAACCGATTGAAATTGAAGGGCTAATGTTAGATCCTATCAGCCAACGAGTCACAATAGGGGCTCGACCTTTGGATATGGGACCAACGGAATACAGATTGCTAAAATTCTTAATGACGCACCAAGAACGCGCCTATTCTAGAGCACAACTTCTAGATCAGGTTTGGGGTGGTAATGTCTATGTAGAAGAACGCACCGTTGATGTTCATATTCGTCGTTTACGCAAAGCCATTGGCAGCTCTCACGACTCTTTGATACAAACCGTTCGAGGAACAGGCTACCGATTTTCAGCAAAAAGGTCCGCATGAAAAACATTTGGCGAAATACCATACTAAGTTGGCTGTCAGGTCTTGCAGCTTGTGTTGTCATTGGCCTGATCATAGGTCAGTTATTAGGGGTATTATTGCTGTATGTTTTAGGGTCTTTGTACTGGCAGCTGTACCAGCTTTACCAATTCCATAGCTGGCTACGCTATTCCAGTAAGGCGTCGCCTCCAGAAGCCAGTGGAATTTGGGGAGACGTTTTTGATGCCGTTTATCGTTTGCAGAAAAAACAACGTAAATCAAAACGTCGAATGCGCCAAGCATTAACGCGTATCGAAAGCTCGACAACCGCCTTAAAAGAAGGCGTAATTATGGCGGACAACCAAGGAAATTTAGAGTGGTGGAACAATTCTGCAGCTCACTTTTTTGGTCTGATGCGCCCTGTAGATCGAGGTCAGATAATCACCAACATCGTTCGCAGTCCGGAGTTTTTCCGCTATTTCTCACAGAAACGCTTTGGAGAACCGCTGGTTATTAAGTCCCCAGCAAAAGAAGGCGTTTATCTAGAAATACAAACAACGTTGTACGATAAAAACGATCACCTTATTTTTATCCGAGATGTCACTCGTCTGCATCTTCTCGAACAAATGCGAAAAGACTTTGTTGCCAACGCCTCTCACGAGCTCAAAACACCTTTGACAGTGATTAAAGGTTATCTAGAAACCCTCGATATGTTTAAAGACAGCCTGCCGAAAAGCATGCAGAAAGGCATAGTGAACATGTCTGAGCAGTCTGAGCGCATGGAACACCTTATTGAAGACTTGCTTCTTTTATCTCGTTTAGAAAGCGATGAAAAACGTGAAGAGAATCAGTGGTACAAAGTTTTAGACATTGTGAATTCTATTCAAAGTGCAGTGGAATCCATTGTGACTGAGCAACACATCATTTCTGTCAAAATTCCTGCTGAAGCTTATATTTACGGCTCTTACAAAGAGCTGTATAGCGCTTTCTCGAACCTAATCGTAAACGCCATCAAGTATTCACCGGATGGTGGCGAAGTGAAAATCAAATGGGAGTCTAGCCATCTAAATGGCGTTTTCTCTGTACAAGATACTGGTTTAGGAATAGACCCTAGACACATTCCTAGACTCACTGAGCGCTTCTTTAGGGTAGACAAGGGTAGAGGCTCCAAAACCGGAGGAACAGGCCTTGGGTTGGCCATTGTGAAGCACGTATTGTTACATCATGACGCTAAACTTCAAATCCGCAGCCAATCAGGTCATGGCAGTACTTTCTCCTGCTATTTTCCAGCCAACCGAACACAACATGAGTCTGTCTCGACCCTCATTTTCAAAGGCAATGAAAGCTAAGCGGTCCACAAAAAAAATAGGGAAGCCATTTGCTTCCCTATTTATTACCTAAACACCTTCACGCCCGTTTATAAGCTGTTAAACAGTTGTGCGATAAAATCTTCTTTTTCCTTGTCTTGGTCGATTAAGCTCAAGGTCACGGTTAAGAAGGTTGAATCATGCTTCTTCTCTGTCGTGGATACTGATTGCACATAATAGTTTAAACGGTTCACTGCGCCCTTATGCTCCAAATCCAGCACAGCTTGCCCTAATACCTGAGGCACTACATCGTCACTTTTAATCAACATAGTGGCTTCTTGCTTACTAAATTGGATCACCATGCAGCGAAATTGCTTTTCTTCGAATCGGACAATCGTCGGCAACTTCACATCTTTCACTGTCACGACGGGGGCATCAGAGTGAGTAAATTTCGTTGCTTGAATAGGCTGAGAAGATTTTCCTCCTTCCATTAAAACATCAATAGAAGCGGTTTCCACGCTTTGATTTCCTGCATCGGCTTTACGGGGCTTCTGAGATACTAAGCGGCCATCCAGTTTGTGTTTCTTCGCGGCAGAAAGAACTTTATTGATTAACTGTTCACTTGAAAAAGGCTTACCAAGATAATCCGTTACTCCCGCTTGCACCGCTTCAACAACATGACTTTTATCGCCACGACTGGTAATCATAACAAATGGTACGTCCGCTTTTTGATATTGCGGCTGTTCGCGGCACCATTTTAATAACTCAACGCCCGTCATCTCAGGCATTTCCCAATCACACAGCACCATATGAAATTGCATTTTTGCCAGTAGTTGCTGTGCTTTTCGACCATTAATTGCATCTTCAATCTCAATCGAAGGAAACTGCTTGCGCAAGGTTCTACGAATCAAATCTCGAGTAAAAGATGCGTCATCTACTACTAATATTTTCAAGGTCATTACAATATTCCATTAGCATTATCTAACAAAGCAGAAAAGTCGCCATGTTCTGCTCTAAAAGTGGAGAGCCATAATAAAGTTGCTGCAACAACCGCAATAGGCATCATAAATAAATTCAACAAAGGGATCGCCAAACCAACCATGACAACGCCGCCGAAAGTCCAACACAGCAAGGGTTTGGAGCGAAGAGCCTGTCTCATGTCACCAAATTTCACCTTGTTGTTATCAAAAGCATAATCCATAAACTGCAAAGCGAGCATCCAAGCAGAGAACAAAAGCAACAACACAGGAGCAATAACATTCACAATGGGTATAAAAGACAATAGCAGCAATAATAAAAAGCGCGGCAGAAAATATAAAATTTTCTGACATTCTCTCTGTAAACTGCGCCCTATAATTTTCATTATCACATTTGCTGTTAATTGTTCTTCAAAAACCTTACCCGTTTCTTTTTCTTCCACTTTTTCAGCTAAAAAAGCCATAAATGGAGAGGCCAAAATATTAATTCCAACAGAAAAGCTGTAAAAAAGCAGAACGCTAATAATGGCACCAAAGATCAAATAGAACAGCCAATTCAGAAAAGAAAACCAATCTGGCACATAGTTCATTGCCGAATCCAACAAGCTTTGGAAGTAACTAAACGCAAGTATGTAAATTAATCCCATTAAGGCAAAATTGGCCAGCAATGGAATCAAAATAAATAACCTCAAATCTCTCGAGAGAAGTAAAGGAACGGCTTTCAGAAAAGCACCTACGACTTTAAAGGGCTGGGTAATCAAAGTAAAATTTGCCTTTTGGTAAAGTAAAAAACACAGAATATCACGGAGACTTTCTGGTCTCCACAAACTACTTCATGATTCACTTGCTATGCCATATTTTGTGTCTTTTTAGACTGAACAAGCCGCTGTTTAACAACACAAGCACTCTTTTTTTGTCTATCATAGACAAATCATCATTTACAAAAGAATTAAGGTTTGCCATGGGCTTGTTAACGCGTTCTCTATTATTGCTTTCCTGCCTTCTCTCTCTTTCTGTTTATGCGTTAGAGAAACCTTCTCATAAAGTCGTTTTAACGATATCTGGAGCAATTCACGTGACGAATGTTGATCAAGAAGCGGCGTTCGATATGACAATGTTAAAAGCGCTCCCTCAGTACGTCATAACAACAAAGAATCCTTGGACGAAAGAGGTGCATACTTATCAAGGATTTTCAGCGATAGACTTACTCGACTCTTTGGGAAATAAAGGCAATTTACTCCAAGTTACCGCCTTAAATAAATACATGACGGAAATTCCGCTTTCTGACTTCGCGGAGAAAGGGGCAATTTTTGCCACACACCAAGATGGCATACTGATGAGTGTTCGTAATCTTGGCCCAATTATGGTGATTTACCCTTTTGATACCAACGAAGACTTAAAGTCAGAACTGTATTACAGTCGATCTATTTGGCAAGTAAGCAGCATTAAAACTCTTATTGTCGCGGAGTAAAAAATGCTTTTGCCCAAACAAAAAGCATGGCTATCGAACTTCCGTAAAACGGTTCTGTATGCTTTCATTACCCTTATCATCACAATTTCTGTTTCTCTATTTGGCATTATCACCTACACAAGCAGTAGCGCTAAAGACAATAGCCGAAAAACCTTTGAAAGCTCACTCTGGTGTGCACTACAACTGCAAATACAGTCTTATCGTTTATTGGATTATCTGGTTGAGTTGGACGAAAGCGCTTTTCCGTTAAAAGGCGATGCGTTCTTTGAATACGATTTGCTGATGAGTCGAATCGACTTACTCAGAGAAGGCGAAATCGGTTCGCTTATTCGCAACTTTGAGAAAGGACGAGTTGTAAAACAACTTAATCTAATCAATGGAGAATTAGAGCTTTTAAGCTTCAACATTTCCAAGTTAGAGCAAGGTGACATTTCTTATTTAACAAACATCATTGAGCGTATTCAGCGCCTTCAACCTAAGATTGATGAGTTTGTCTCTTTGGTGAATAAAGGCAGCACAGAATACATAAATAAAGGCCGTAAAGATTTTGAGCACAGTCTAAACGCGATTCAGTTTTTGTCTATGGTGCTATTAATCTGTTTATTGCTCTTATCTTTCTTTACAGTGAAAGCTTTGATTAAGTTACAAAAGTCACTAAGAGAAACCAATGAGCTAAAAACAGGCATGCAGGCCATTCATGAAGATAAAGCCAATATGCTGTCGTTTATTCATCAAGAACTTAGGTCACCAATCCACGCTATCCAGGGCATTGCTCAGACAGTCAAAAACACGCCTTCCGCTCAATCATCTAGCGAGCTTTCCGAGCATATTGAAGAAGCTGGCGATCAGTTGCTTCAAAGCATCGAAATGTTCTCTGACTTAGCGCAAATTGAGACAGACAGATTCTCTCTTTTGCATATAACCGACAATCTTCAAAAACATGTCGAAGCCTGCTTGATGCAGTTTGAGTCGCAAATGGCCAGAAAAGGCCTACAAAGTATTGCTTACATCGATCCTCTATTACCAAAAGACATCACCATCGATTTCAATCGCTTCAAAGAGATCATTATAAGCTTGCTGCAAAACACCTTGATTCATACGCCTTCTGGCAGCATCAGTGTGCAAATTCGCCCTTCTATTCTTGCTATCCCGTTGATGACAACGCCGCCAGCCTCCACACAAGAAACAAGAATGCTACAAATTGCTGTAAAGGACACAGGTTTAGGAATGCCAGATCAGTTACAAGAGAACCTGAGAATGAATCCACTGCTTCCTCAAAACGAAGAATCCATATTAAGAAGAATTGGCTTAAACTTAGCCTTATGCAATAAATTAGTAAAATGCATGAACGGCGAAATTCATTTTTATAATACGCCTAAAAAAGGTTGCGAATTCTGGGTTGATATTCCCTACTATGTTGAACGCGACGCCACTCAAATCGACAAGCCAAAGAAGGCTCCCAGCCATCAACCTTACGCGAATAGACATGTACTTCTTATCGAAGAAGATTCACACTTAGCAAAGGTTCTATCCAATCAATTAGCAACATTCGGCCTTAAGGCAACTCTTTTCAAAGAAGGAAGCAATCCATCAAAAGAAAAGCTGGACGCTGTCATTCTAGGTAACTCAACTTGGCTAGAAAGAGATGGACTCGATATGATGGAGCAATGGAAAAAGCAAGGAACGCCTATTCTTAGCTACAGTATCGATGCAGTTAAACAAGACGAGCAACACATTACGCAGCTGTCATTCCCGCTGCTACAGAGCCAGATAGAAAAGAGAATAACTCAACTTTTTAAGTAATAAATAAATTCTGACAAGGTACCTTAAATGATCGACTACTCTTATCTCGACTCACTTGTTGAACTACTTGGAAAAGTAGCCATTAACGAGATACGCTTAGTTTATATAAATGAAAGTGCTGAAAAGCTAGAAGACTTATTCGCAGCATGGGAAGCTAAAAACTTCACAGAACTGCAAGACATCAGTCATTCACTAAAGTCGTCCAGCTTAAGTATGTCAATGACAGACTTTGCAGAGCAATGCCGAATGATCGAAGAGCTATCACAAACAGCGGATGAACAAGGCATTAAACTGATCACCGAAAACTTGTCTGTTGTCTATAACAAGTCCTTAGAAGAACTCGCAGCCTACTTCAAAGGCTGATAGAAAATAAACAACCTGAATTCGCTTAAATTGCGAACCCCCAATTCATATCCGTTGCGGAAACAAAAGTCGCTACGAGAAATTCGATTCCCGTTTGATCAGCTTCAGTAAAACGCCCAACCTTTGGGCTGTCCATATCAAAAACGCCCATCAACTTACCCTGTGAAATAACAGGCACTACCAATTCAGAAGCAGAAGCGGCGTCGCAAGCTATGTGTCCATCAAAAGCATGAACATCTTCGATACGTTGTGTTTCTTGGGTTTTCGCCGCTTCACCACACACCCCTCGACCAAAAGGAATACGAGTACAAGCCACTTTTCCCATATAAGGTCCAAGCACCAATTCTTCATTACGAGCAAAGTAAAAGCCAGACCAGTTAAGATCAGGAACAGTCTGCATGACAAAAGCGGAAAATTGAGCAGCGTTACAGATGAAATCTCGCTCTCCACTGAGTAAAGCTGCTAGTTGAGCGTTTAATTCTTGATAGGTTTCTTGCAGAGAGGACGTTGTATTTACTTCTATTGTAAACATGAAGGTTATCACCAAAAAAGACAAAACCAGATGATAACAAAGTCTGTATAAAAGAGAGAAACAGAACAAAGGGATTGATTAAGAAGGTATCGATCTCATGCTAGTCTGGAACAATAGCATGAGACCGATTGACACTATTACACGCCTTTTACTTCATCGGCTAAATCATTCACGTTCACGTGACGCACATCGACACCTTTCACCATGAAGATCAAATGCTGACAAGTGTGACGGGCATGATCACCAATACGCTCAAGTGAACGAAGTACCCAAATGACATTGATCACGCTCGAAATACTGCGTGGATCTTCCATCATATAAGTCACTAAAGAACGTAAAGCTGCTTCGTATTCACGGTCTACTTCACGGTCTTTTTTCGCTACCTTAATCGCGGCTTCGATATCTAGTCGTGCGTAAGCGTCCAATGAGTCATGAATCATTCGTGACACCATTTGACCAATACGGCTGATCTCAACATAACCTCGTGGAGATTCACCACAGTCGATCAAATCAGAAGTCAATTTGGCGATCTTTTTCGCTTCATCACCTATTCGCTCTAATTCGCTCACGGCTTTACTGATCGACAAAATCATACGTAAGTCAGAGGCAGCTGGCTGACGCTTAGCAAGAATGCGAGTACATTCTTCGTCTATCAAGCCATCTAGTTCATTAACAGAAGCGTCTTTTTTTCTGACTTCTTCTGCTAGTTCGCCATTAGCGTCTAACAAAGCTTGAACTGAATCTTGAACCTGAGTCTCAACAATGCCACCCATGGTCAAAAAGTGTTGGCGTAACATTTCTAGCTCGTTATTAAACTGCTGAGAAATATG
The DNA here is from genome assembly GCF_039939215.1 of Marinomonas sp. 5E14-1. Classification (NCBI taxonomy): domain Bacteria; kingdom Pseudomonadati; phylum Pseudomonadota; class Gammaproteobacteria; order Oceanospirillales; family Oceanospirillaceae; genus Marinomonas; species Marinomonas sp. 5E14-1. The sequence goes on from NZ_JBDXMW010000006.1 coordinate 93,010, forward strand.
ATCCGTTGTTAATTCTTTCATAATCCGTCCTCCGCCTAGCCGTAGCGACCTGTGATGTAATCTTCAGTTTGTTGCTTACTTGGATTAGTAAACAAAGAATTCGTATCGCCAAATTCAATCAAATCCCCCATATACATAAACGCAGTGTAATCAGACACACGCGCTGCCTGCTGCATGTTGTGAGTTACGATCGCAATGGTGAAGTCGTTTTTCAATTCGTGAATTAGCTCTTCAATTTTCAATGTTGAGATTGGGTCCAAGGCAGAAGCTGGCTCATCCAACAATAAAACTTCAGGTTTTACCGCTACCGTACGGGCAATAACCAAACGCTGCTGTTGACCACCAGACATACCTAACGCACTTTCGTGTAGACGGTCTTTTACTTCGTCCCACAAAGCGGCTGAGCGCAATGCCCATTCAACGGTTTCGTCGATCACACGCTTTTGGTTAATGCCTTGAATACGCAAGCCATAAGCCACATTTTCATAAATACTTTTTGGAAATGGATTTGGCTTTTGGAACACCATACCAACACGACGACGCAATTCTGCAACGTCGGTGCCTTTTTCATAAATATTGCTGTCATGCAGGTTGATCTCACCAGTAATACGGCAACTATCAACCAAGTCATTCATACGGTTGAAACAACGCAATAGCGTTGATTTACCACAACCAGAAGGACCGATAAAAGCCGTTACCTTCTTCTCAGGGATAATCATATCCACGCCTTTTAGCGCTTCTTTTTCCCCATAGTAAAGATGCAAATCTTTAACAGAAAGACAAACGGTTTCGTCTTCAATGCGCAAAGCTTGCTGGCTACGCTGCATTGCTGAAATATCAATTGAGTGTGTTTTTGCTTCGCTCATAATCTTTTCTTCTCCGCTTACATTTCTAGCGATTTGTATTTTTCACGTAGGTGATTTCGAATCGTTACTGCTGAGAAATTCAACAAGGCAATAACCATCACAAGTAATAACGCTGTTGCATAAACAAGTGGTCGCGCCGCTTCCACGTTCGGGCTTTGGAAACCCACATCATAGATATGGAAGCCTAAGTGCATGAACTTCTGATCTAAATGAATGAACGGATAATTTCCATCAAGTGGCAAGGTTGGAGCCAGTTTTACCACACCAACCAACATCAAAGGAGCCACCTCACCCGCGGCACGAGCAACAGCCAAAATAACGCCTGTCATGATCGCAGGACTCGCCATCGGCAAAACAACACGCCATAGTGTCTCGGCTTTTGTTGCACCTAACGCCAAGCTGCCTTCACGAACGTTACGCGGAATACGAGACAAACCTTCTTCTGTCGCCACGATAACCACAGGCACAGTTAACAATGCCAAAGTAATCGATGCCCACATCAAACCACCGGTACCAAAGGTTGGTGACGGCAAGGCTTCTGGGAAAAACGCTTCGTCGATTCCTGACCCCAAAAAGTAGATAAAGAAACCCAAGCCGAAGACACCGTAAACAATAGAAGGCACGCCTGCTAAGTTGTTTACCGCGATACGAATGACACGAGTAATAACCCCTTGCTTTGCGTATTCACGAAGGTAAACCGCCGCCACAACACCGAAAGGAGTAACCAACACCGTCATCAGCAATACCATCATTACGGTACCGAAGATCGCAGGGAAAACCCCACCTTCTGTGTTCGCTTCACGAGGATCATCCGTTAGGAATTCCCATACTTTATTAAAGTAAAAGCCCAATTTAGCAAACACACCCATCGCATTTGGACGGAAAGCGTGAACAATTTTCGATACTTGAATTTCATGTACCGTGCCGTCCATTACTTGAACGGTGAACGAGTCACGATTGATCTGCTGATAAAGCGCCGCCAGATTAGCCTGCAAGCCTTTATATTCTTCATCGTACTGTGAACGCTCTGCCGCAAGGTCTGCTTCTGCTGCTGGTGTTAAATCACCATTCAGCTCAAGACGACGTTGCTTAAGACGAATACGCTCAAGGGCATGGTTAATTTTACCAATGTCACCCTTTTCGATGTCTTTGATTTCATCGTGAATTTGAGACGCACGTTCAATACTTGCTTCAAAGGCCGCCCACGTTGCCAAGGCAGAATCCGTCGGCGTTAAATCTGTCGTTTCCGACACAACCTGTCCGTCTTCTTTTACCGACATAAGGTAACCGTAAAGGTTGCCCCATTCATGGCGTTCAGCCGCAAACAGCATCTCAGGTGTTTGAATGTCGCTTAAGTACTTATCCAGAACCCAACCGAAATCCGCACCGTACACATCGCGGTTACCCATTTTCAACAAAGTACGTTGCAAAATAGCGTCGCCATCGTCCGGGAGGTTTACACCCGCTTCACGAAGCTGAGCAGAGGTTACGTCAACGCTCTCTACGCGCTCAGCTGCAACCGTGTACGGTTTTTCACCCGGCAATGAATACGTCGCTTGCATGACATCCGCAGGCCAAAAATGCCCTAAACCACGAACCGCAATCAACAACAATAAACCCACAACCATGATGACTGAAATCGCCACAGCGCCTGCATTTAGCCACACCCATGGATCGCCAGATTTAAACCACTCGGATACGGACTTCTTTTCCATTTTAATTTCGCTACTCATTACAATGACCCGTATTTTTTGCGTAGGTGCTGACGCACGGTTTCAGCGATCGTATTCACTATAAAAGTGAAGATGAACAGAACAAACGCTGCCAAGAATAAGATACGGTAATGTGAACTTCCCACTTCAGATTCTGGTACTTCCACGGCAAGGTTCGCCGCCAAGGTACGCATACCTTCGAAGATATTGAAGTCCATAATTGGCGTGTTACCTGTCGCCATAAGAACAATCATGGTTTCACCTACCGCACGACCCATACCAATCATTACCGCCGAGAAAATACCTGGGCTTGCTGTTGGTAATACAACGCGAGTCATGGTTTGCCAATAAGTCGCACCCAAAGCTAAAGAACCTTGAGTTAATGCTTTTGGTACACTGAAAATGGCATCTTCCGTGATAGAGAAGATTGTCGGAATAACCGCGAAGCCCATAGCAAAGCCAACGACAAGAGCGTTACGCTGGTCGAACGTAATACCAAGATCATGAGTAATCCAGCCACGAATATTGCCGCCAAAGAAGTTCAACTCAATGACAGGGCTCATCGCCAAACAGAACCACGCCAAGAAAATGATCACAGGGATCAAGACCAATGGCTGCCAACCTTCAGGAACCAACCAACGAAGCTTCGTCGGTAAACGAGACCAAAGGTAAGCAAACAACAAAATACCAACTGGTAAGACAACCAAGATACTAAAGGTTGCTGCCAAGTTTTCTTCTAAGAAAGGCGCGAAGAATAAACCCGCTAAGAAACCAAGAATAACCGTTGGTAGCGCTTCCATTAGCTCGATCACAGGCTTGATCTTACGACGCAAGGCTGGTGCCATGAAGTAAGCCGTGTAGATCGCGCCACAAATCGCCAAAGGCACCGCCATCAACATGGCGTAGAAAGCGGCTTTTAAAGTACCAAATGCCAAAGGCATTAAGCTGTATTTTGGTTCAAAGTCGTTGTTCGCTGCAGAAGACTGCCAAGTGTATGTTGGCTCTGGGTAACTTTCGTACCAAACCTGTCCCCACAAAGACGACCAAGACACTTCTGGGTGTTCGTTATCCACATAGTAAAAGTGCATACCTTTACTATCTTCTAATAACAAACCATTGGCGCGAGGCGAGAAACTGATCAAACGCGCGGTTTCGTCACTTAATTGCTCATCAATCACTTTACGAGTCGAGGTCGCATTGTAGATGGCCACAACACCGTTATCGTCAAGTGTCGCGAAGCCTTTACGACGTTGTTCCATGGCCACATCAACCAAAGCATTGGGTTGTTGTACATCACGGATAAAATGCAGTTTTTCTTCGTTGGTTTCATCATCTCGAACGTTAAACCATTGGCTCACACGCCCAGAAGAATCTGCAACCATGACAGAAGTCTGACCCACCAAATAGTTCATGGAAACCAGTTCAGCATTCTCAGCCACTAATGACGCGCTGTCTTTTAGGCTGATGTTATCGAAGTCGCGTAGGTCAAACTCACTGAAATCACCTGAATGCGTCGCCACATACAAAGAACGCTGATTTCCGCTAATCAGTAAGCTTTTAATGTCGGCGATAAAAGGAAGGGGTTCACGTTGCTCAGTCAACTCCACTTCTTCTGTGATGAAGTTAACATCTTTAGTGACTTGCAAAATGGCGCTTTGCGTCGCACCCGATGCCGCGATGGTTAAACCGTCTTCACTGTCACGAACCGCCAATTTTTCAATCGAAAAATTAGCCACATCAATCGCTTCTTCACCATAAGGGTATTCAACAAAAGGCGTGATTAAACGTGTTCCATCAGGGTAAGAAATTCGGTAACCGTGTTTTTTAATAACCACTTTACCGTCAGCGTATCCAAACGCCAGCAAACGACTTGTGTCCGATTCAACCGCAAAACTCGTCACCGCTTGTGCGCGTGCGTTTTCAACGGTATCAATGACGGAACCATCTGCAATAGAAAAGAATACGATGCTGCCATTAGAGGCAACGCGCATACCAATTTCAGATTGTTCTTCCGTGGTTAAATAAAGGCTTTCACCTTCACTTTGCGCTGGCAAAGAATAGCTTGCCTTAGGGTCGATAGAAGCACCTGAAAATAATGGTGCAACTTCATAAAGGAGATAGAAACAGATCAACAGTACAGCAAGAATTACACTACTACCGCCGATAGCAATCCCCATTCCAGCCGCTTTGTCTTTCAGGGCTCGAAGTTTGCGATGACGCTTCAAAGCTGGCGTGTTGAAATCCAGCTCAGGCATCTGATGGTCAGTTGGTTTAGTCATCCGAATTCATCTTTTTTGTGTGACAATTTTATGACAACGAGAAAGTAGCAAAAAGCAGGAGAGCGTTATGCTGTCCTGCTTAGGGCTTATTCAATGTCGCTTAGCCTACTTATTTAATACCTAGCGTTTTAAGGTATTTGTCAGCCACTTTCGCTGGTAGAGGTACGTAACCGTCTTTTACAACAACCTCTTGACCCATTTTCGAAAGAACCATTTTAACGAATTCACGTTGTAGTGGTGCTAATGGCTTGTTCGGCGCTTTGTTTACGTAAACGTAAAGGAAGCGAGAAAGTGGGTATTTGCCAGTCGCTGCGTTTGCAGGCGTCGCTTCGATCAACTTGCCACCTTCTTTCTTAGAAAGAGGTAAGGCACGTACAGAAGACGTTTTGTAACCGATACCAGAGTAACCAATACCGTTAAGTGATGTAGAAACAGACTGTACAACAGACGCAGAACCAGGCTGCTCGTTTACAGAGTTTTTGAAGTCACCTTTGAAAAGTGCGTTTGATTTGAAGTAACCATAAGTACCAGACACTGAGTTACGACCAAACAATTGAACGTCACGGTTAGTCCAAGCGCCAGTTAAGCCCGCTTTACCCCAGTTAGTGATGTCTTCGCTGTGTCCACCTTTACGAGTAGAAGAGAAGATTGCATCTACTTCAGGAAGAGACAAACCTTTTACTGGGTTATCTTTGTGTACGAAAACCGCTAGCGCATCGATTGCTACTGGAATAGCAGTAGGCTTGTAGCCGAATTTTTTCTCGAATGCTGCAATTTCTTTGTCTTTCATTGTACGAGACATAGGGCCGAAGTTAGATGTGCCTTCAGTCAATGCTGGTGGCGCAGTAGAAGAACCAGCCGCTTGAATTTGAATGTTTACATTTGGGTATAAGCGCTTGAAGTCTTCTGCCCACAATGTCATAAGGTTGGCCAACGTATCAGAACCAACACTTGAAATGTTTCCAGATACACCACTTGCTTTCGAGTAAGAAATCAAACCTGCGTCTACATCTGCAACAGCGTTAACAGAAACGCCCATTGCTGCAGCTACTGCCAAACTTGCAACTAGTTTTTTCATCACATAAACCCCAATGGTTATAGTCAAAAATTAATGAGCGGCTGCTCATATCTCGTTCGATGTTGAGGACTATAGAAAAGATGTGTGACAGTAATGTTACATAGCGAAATATTTCAAAATTATTTTTCAACCCGACCAAGAAACGAGAATTAAAATCGCACCAGAACGCCACTTTTTTCTAGTGATATCATCTCGAAACAAGCAAAAGCGCAATTTTTCACTTATAAAGGCGTATTTTATTCATAAAATGCCGCGAACTGCCGCGAGTAAGTCCCTGAAATATTCCCATAAGTAGCGTTATCCAATAGACTAGCTGTCCGGATTTTACTGGTTAGGTTTTAACCCTATAAAAAAACCTAAAAAGCATCCGTTAATAACGATTAAAAAACTCTGTGGGTATTTCAATGTTAAACAAACTAGTCTGTTCAGCCGAAGCTGTCTCCCATTACACAGGACGATGTGTGGCTTGGCTTACTTTATTTATGATGCTGCTTACTTGCCTGGTCGTACTATTACGTTATGGCTTTGATATTGGCTCTATCGCACTGCAAGAATCGGTTCTGTATCTTCATGCGTTAGTGTTCATGTTAGGCGCAGCTTATACACTTAAAGACGACGAACATGTACGCGTAGATGTGTTCTACCGAGACTTCTCTGCTACAAAAAAAGCATGGGTAAACATTCTTGGTGGCATTTTCTTTCTTTTACCTTTCACGATTTACACCACTTATTTAAGTTTAGATTATGTGAGTGCGTCTTGGCGTGTATTAGAAACTTCCCCAGAGCCAGGTGGACTGCCTTTTGTCTATCTATTAAAAACACTGATTCCTATCATGATGGTATGCCTAATTATTCAGGGCTTAGCTGATATTGCAAAAAACATAGCCGTAGTTAAGGCAAGAAAAACTTCAAAAGGACGTAACTCATGATTGAATTTATCCCTTTATGGCTCTTTGCAGCCGTTTGTATCTGCTTGCTGTTTGGCTACCCCGTTGCCTTTTCATTAGGTGGAACCGCGTTAATATTCGCAGCTGTTGGGTCATTGGCTGGCACATTTGACAGCGTTTTCTTAGAAGCTTTGCCAAACCGCTTATTTGGCATTGTTGGCAATGGAACCCTCATCGCGGTACCACTCTTTGTCTTGATGGGTGTACTCTTAGAAAAGTCGAAGCTTGCTGAAAAGCTACTTGAGTCCATGGCGATGTTATTTGGCACCATGCGTGGAGGTCTTGGTATTTCTGTTATTTTGGTGGGTATGCTGTTAGCTGCGAGTACCGGCATTGTTGGTGCGACGGTTGTCACCATGGGCATGATCTCTTTGCCAACCATGTTGCGCCGTGGTTATGACCCTGCGCTAGCAACAGGAACCATTTGTGCAACAGGAACATTAGGGCAAATTATTCCACCGTCGATCGCCTTAGTTCTATTAGGTGATGTAATGTCGAATGCTTACCAAAAAGCTCAATTGGAAATGGGAGTTTTCTCGCCTAAAACCATCTCGGTTGGTGACTTATTTGTCGGCGCCTTGGTTCCTGGTTTAATTCTGGTTTGTATGTATATCTTTTACGTTGTAATGGTCGCTTGGTTACAGCCTCACAAAGCACCAGCGGTTCCTCGCGAAGAATTACGCAACGGATCAACAGAGTCTTTAGCAGTTCAGTTAATTAAAGGCTTAGTTCCTCCTCTTATTCTTATTTTTGCTGTATTGGGCTCTATTCTTAGCGGTATCGCAACTCCTACAGAAGCAGCTGGTGTTGGCGCATTAGGTGCCGCTATTTTGGCTTGGGCCAGCGGTAAACTAGACTTCCAGACACTAAAAGACACTGTCTATTCGACGACCAAAGTCACCTGCATGGTGTTTATGATTTTGATCGGTGCTTCTTTATTCTCGCTAGTTTTCCGAGGATTTGGTGGTGAAGAGCTGATTCATGATTTCTTCTCTCAGCTGCCTGGTGGCGTTGTAGGCGCAATGATTGTTGTTATGTTGCTGATGTTCTTACTTGGCTTCATCTTAGACTTCATTGAAATCACCTTCGTAGTTGTGCCAATCGTTGCACCAGTTTTATTGGCAATGGGCTTAGATCCTGTTTGGCTTGGCATCATGATGGCGATAAACCTGCAGACGTCTTTCTTAACTCCGCCATTTGGCTTCGCATTATTTTACCTACGTGGTGTAGCACCTCCGGAAATCAAAACTCAGTCTATTTATAAAGGTGTACTACCCTTTATTCTTATTCAGCTCTTTGTGCTGCTATTACTATCAATATGGCCAGAGCTTGCGACTTGGTTACCGGAAAAAGTTTATGCTGATTAATTAAGCTGCTTGAGAAACAACAAATATAAATATCTACAGTGAGGGTTAGAATATGAAAGCAATGCAAATAAATGCCTATGGCCCAGCGAGTGATTTATCATTAGTCAACGCCAAAACGCCAAGTATTCATGCTGATCAAATCCTTGTTCAAGTCGGCGCAGCCGGAGTGAACCCTGTCGATACTTATATTCGTTCTGGCACCAATAACTACTCCACCACCTTTCCCCATACTCCGGGTTTAGACGGAGCGGGGACTGTTGTGGAACTTGGCTCTCAGGTCACTGGCTTTGAAGTGGGTCAACGAGTGTACTTTAGCCGCAACCTGTCTGGCTCCTCCGCCGAATTTGCTGTTTGTGCAGCGACTCACACTTATCCATTAGCTGACGCCCTATCCTTTGAAGAAGGTGCTTGCTTAGGCATTCCTTACACCACAGCTCACCGAGCTTTGTTTGGTCGAGCGAATGCCAAAACCGGCGACAAAGTTCTAGTTCATGGCGCAACAGGCGCGGTTGGTATCGCAACGGTTCAATTGGCGTTATCAGCAGGTATGGACGTGGTCGCCAGTGCAGGAACAAAAGCAGGAGTAGATCTTCTGCGTGCACAAGGCGTCAGCACAGTGATTATGCACAATGAAGACAACCACCTCGAAGCTTTTCAGTCACTGGAAACAGGTTTTGATGTAATTATCGAAATGCTAGCGAATCATAACTTAGACCAAGACTTCAAAGCCTTAACGACTGGCGGTTGCGTCGCTGTCGTTGGTAACCGTGGCACAGTAGAAATTAACCCTCGTGATTTAATGGCACGAGACGCTTCTGTTGTAGGTGTTGCTCTTGCGAACATCAAGCCAGTCGAATTGGCTTTGATTGCCAAAGTCTTGCGACCTCTTTTTGAAGAAGGCGTGCTTAAACCTGTGATTCGTCATTGCTACGACTTAACTGAACTGGCACAAGCCCATGAAGATGTTTTGAAGTCTGGCGCTTTAGGCAACCTTGTGGTTCGTGTTAGCTAATACAAGATTAGCGACGACAAACGCTAAGCACTAACACAGTAAACACGCTGCTTTCACCTGAAACGTCGTGTTTATTTTTATCGCTAATGCTATAACGCGCTATACTTTTTATTTACTCTGTACAAAAGGTCTATTTTGACTCAGCCTGATTCTGACATTATCAGCTTGCCAAGTGAAGCGCATGCCCATGATCACGACTACCACCAGCTGGTGGTTGTGCTTGATGGCAATACAGACTTCGATATTCAAGGTAAAGGTAAACAGCTCCATATTGGTGAAGGCTGTGTTCTGCCCTCAGCAAATAGTCATGCCTTCGCTGGACTGGGAGACAATCAGATCATGGTGGTCAACCTGCCGATTCCACCACAAAAAAGCATCACAGATGAAGAATATGAAGTGGTTTCGCGCTTATTCGATCAAGCGGCTTATTTTCAACTAAACCCTCGTTTACAGGTATTGGCCTCTGCTTTATCTGGTGAGTTGCAGCAATACCCGAATGACTCCATTCTTGCTCGTGCCTGCGGTAACACCTTACTCAGTGCGATTCGCCACCAAATGAACAGCAAAGACGTTCGTACTCGTGGTAACCAACTGGATATCGACAAGCTAGATCAATTTATCGAACTTAATCTTTCTCGCCGTGTTCATATTGATCAACTCGCCAACTTCTGCTTCTTGAGTGTGAGCCAATTCCATGAGCGTTTTAAAGATAAAACAGGCATGACGCCGCATCAGTATTTAATGCGAAAACGCTTAGAACGGGCTCAAGATTTACTTCGAGATGGTTTCCCTCCTATCCAAGTGGCAGAAATGTGCGGTTTCTCAAGCCAAAGCGCCATGACCAATGTTTTCTCCCAAACGCTAAACATCACACCGCTCAAATACCAAAAGCAATTTGGCAATCGTTAGTCTTTTTCAATATCACTGAAACGCCCTATTTATAGGCATTCCCCTCTTTTTTATCTATTTTGTGCACAACAACAAAACACGCCCGATTTTATTCTTCTCAAGCCGGACTTTCTTATAAAAAAAGACGATTTTTTCGAAAGACAGCGAATCCCCTCTGTCACTAAAGTGTCAGCATTATCCATATACGCATTACGCCACCGTGATTGATCAATAAGTGGCCAAAAAAATGCTTAATGCTCTATAACAATATGCGACCTTGGTAAAAAGCAACTGTGCTTTTTATGCAGCTCGGGAGACCCAATCATGTTTAAAGCGATTGATGTGTTACAACCAGAATTCATTCAAAAACCACTCAATGAATTATGGACGCTCATTTCCCCTCTTTACAAAACGGACGAAGAAAGCTGGTTAAAGGAACTTTTGCCCTTAGCAAAACCAACAGAGCAAGAGCTCGCCAACCATACTAATGCGGCGTCTCAATTAATCGCTGAAGTGCGAAAAGACGACGACAGCATGTCGATGATCGACGCACTTTTGTTGGAATACAGTCTAGACACCAAAGAAGGCATTCTATTAATGTGCCTTGCAGAAGCCTTAATGCGTGTTCCAGACAAAGAAACGGCCGATGCTTTTATCAAGGATCGCTTAAGCGTGGCCGATTGGGCTTCCCACGCGAAAAATTCAGACTCTTTCTTCGTTAATGCCTCAACTTGGGGGTTATTGTTAACGGGAAAAATTGTCACCATGGACGAAAACAAAGACGGCACACCAGCCAACCTTGTTAATCGTATGGTAAACCGTGTTTCTGAGCCTGTAATTCGTAAAGCGATGAACCAAGCAATGAAAATTATGGGACACCAATTCGTCCTAGGTCGCGACATCAAAGAAGCTTTATCTCGTGGTAAAAGCTACCGAGACAAAGGTTACACCTACTCTTTTGACATGTTAGGTGAAGCCGCTCTAACGGCCGAAGATGCTGAAAAATATTTGAGCTCTTACGAGCAAGCCGTTGAATCGGTAGGCAAAGACACTTATTCAAAAGGTTACCGCCCAACGATTTCAATTAAGCTTTCGGCACTTCACCCACGTTATGAAGTTGGTTGTGAAGAGCGTGTCATGACAGAGCTTTTCGAAAGCGTAAAAGGCTTAATCACCAAAGCTCGCGCATTAAATGTTGGCATTACCATCGATGCAGAAGAAGCAGACCGTCTAGAACTTTCCTTAAACCTATTTGAAAAGCTATACCGCGACGAAGCCTCTCGCGGATGGGGATTATTCGGCTTAGTCGTTCAAGCTTATTCTAAGCGCGCTCTGCCTGTTTTAGTTTGGCTGGCCGCCTTAGCGAAGGAACAAGGTGATCTCATTCCTGTTCGTCTTGTAAAAGGCGCTTACTGGGATTCTGAAATCAAGCTTTGCCAGCAACGCGGTATCAATGGTTATCCTGTTTACACTCGCAAAGAAGCAACAGACGTTTCTTACCTTGCCTGTGCCAATTTCCTTTTGAGTGAACACACTCGCGCGAATATTTTCCCGCAGTTTGCCAGTCATAACGCCCACACGATAGCGACAATACATTGTTTAGCGAATCAGCTTGGCGCAACATCAGAAGAGTTCGAATTCCAGCGTTTACACGGTATGGGCGATGCACTTTATAACCATTTAATCAAAGAGAATGACATCTGTGTCCGTATTTACGCTCCAGTCGGTAGCCATAAAGACTTGCTTCCTTACTTGGTTCGTCGTCTTCTTGAAAACGGCGCTAACAGCTCGTTTGTCCATCGCTTGATTGATGCCAGTTACCCGATTGCTGACTTGGTCGATCACCCTGTCACCACATTGGAAAACCGTAAATCATTGGCAAACCCTCACATCAATTTGCCTGCGAACTTGTTTGATGATCGCAAAAATTCATTCGGCCCAAACATCGAAATAGACTCTGAGTGGACGCCATTCAAAGCCAAGATAAAGGCTTTCATGGAGCAAGACACACAATGGCACGCCTTCCCTATTGTTGGTGGCGAAAAAGTCGAAACGGGGCATTCACATTCTATTGTCAGCCCTTACGATCATAGCCAAGCAACTGGCCAAATTGATTGGGCGGACACCACAACCGTTACTAAAGCCATTGATCTTGCTGAAGCGGCGTTTCCTGCTTGGTCGTCACGCTCTGCAACAGAGCGTGCAGATTGCTTGGAACGCGCAGCAGATTTGATGGAAGAAAACTACGCTGAACTGATGGCACTTTGTCATCGTGAAGCAGGCAAAACCATTCAAGACAGCATTGACGAAGTGCGAGAAGCAGTAGACTTCTGCCGTTACTACGCTCAACAAGCGCGAAGCCACTTCGCAACACCAACAACCTATACAGATTTCTTAGGAAACCAAAAAAAGGCACAGTTAAAAGGTCGTGGGGTTTTCACCTGTATCAGCCCTTGGAACTTCCCACTGGCTATCTTTATGGGTCAAGTCGTTGCAGCGCTTGTCGTAGGTAATACCGTGGTTGCGAAGCCCGCAGAACAAACCAGTTTAATTGCTTTTCGTGCCATTGAATTGCTTCATCAAGCCGGTATCCCAACAGATGTGCTTCATCTTCTTCCAGGCGACGGTGCAACAGTCGGAGCACCGTTAACCAGTGATAAACGTATTGCGGGCTTGGCGTTTACTGGTTCAACTGGAACAGCACAATTGATCAACCGCACATTGGCTGCACGTGGTGTCGCTCCAGTTCCTGTGATTGCAGAAACCGGCGGCCAAAACGCTATGTTGGTTGACTCAACTTCTTTGCCAGAACAAGTGGTTCGTGATGCCGTTCGCTCTGCCTTTGCCTCAGCTGGTCAACGCTGTTCCGCTTTGCGTGTTTTGTTTGTCCAAGCCGACATTGCTGATCGAGTCATTCCGATGATTAAAGGCGCAATGCAAGAACAGACTGTAGGTTTGCCTTACTTACACAGCACAGACGTGGGCCCAGTGATCGATAAAAAAGCGCAAAACATGCTACTTGATCACATTGAAAACATGAAGGCTGCGGGTAAATTAATCGCTCAAGCGGCTTTACCTGAGTTCGCGGATAAAGGCACTTATGTTGCGCCAACGGCGTTTGAAATTGACAGTATTGACCAGTTAACTGATGAGAAATTCGGCCCGATTCTGCATGTGATTCGCTACAAGGCTAGCAATCTAAACAAGATCATCGACACGATTAACAACTCAGGCTTTGGTTTGACACTTGGCGTTCATAGCCGTAACGAAACAACCTGTGCCAACATCGCCAGCCGAGCACGTGTTGGTAACCTCTACATCAACCGCGACCAAGTTGGCGCTGTTGTTGGCGTGCAACCGTTTGGTGGCCAAGGTTTGTCAGGCACAGGGCCAAAAGCAGGCGGCCCACATTACTTACAACGCTTCGCCATTGAGCAAGACCTTTAAGGGGAGACAACATTATGACAATCGTACAACCTATCCAAATTCAGGTCGCTCAAAATGTCTTCGAAGCATGGGACAAACTTGGCGTCATTGGTCGTGCTGAAAAGCTAGAGAAAGCATTAGCGTCTTTTTCGGACGATCAAGATAAAATGGCACAATGGCAAATTGATAACGCAAAGCGAGAAATTGCTGAAACTCGCGTGATGCCAGGGCCAACAGGTGAACGTAACGAACTTTCTTGCCAAGGTCGAGGACCGTTTCTGTGTGTTTCTCTACTCAATAACAGTTCAACAGACAAGAAAACAGAGACCGTAGGTTTAGTAGGTCAGATTTTTACAGCGCTGATTGCTGGCAACCCAGTAATTACTGTCGGTCAAGCAGGCCAAGATATCATGGACAAAATCACACCATATGTTGCAGAAGGCGTGATCCAAAATATTGCAGATTCAGCTTTAGATTCCTTGATGGAAGCAAATCACCTTGCTGGTATTGCTACCTTGTGTGATGAGGCTCAAGCACAGCAGCTCAATCAACGACTTGCGGCAAAAGGCGGCTTAATCTGTCAATTGATCGAAGAAACCGACAGCGAGAGCCTGAACACCATTGCGAAGCCTCACTACTTATTGAGATTTGTGACAGAACGCACCATATCTAACAACACCACAGCCATCGGCGGAAACGCCACACTACTCGAGCTGGGCAGCATGGATGATTAAAAATACGCGATAACAAAGCCTATTTTTTAATTAAAACACTCGATACAAAAAAGCCCCTTGGATCTCTCATCAGAGCGATTCAAGGGGCTTTTTTCGTTCGTAGTGATTACTTACTCAACTTCACGTCCGTTGATGTAAGCTCGCTCAGAGATTTCGTGCCATGCTCTTACTTTCTCGCCGAAGTCTTTGAATGAATTGTAGACCTTTGTACTTAATGCATCTGCCGCTGCCACTTCTTCTAGTGTCTCTTCAGATGCTTTCTTCAACGCAGATAACACATCGTCTGGGAAAGGCTTTAAGATAACACCATGCTCGTTCACCAAGGTATTCAACGCTTCATTATTCAATGCCGTAAACTCATCCAGCATTTCTGCATTGGCTTGACGAACCGCCGCGCGAATAATCATTTGTAGATCATTTGGCAATGCTTCAAAAGCGTCTTTGTTAAAGATGGCTTCCATAGAAGAACCCGGCTCATGCCAGCCTGGGTAATAGTAATATTTCGCGGCTTTATGTAGGCCAAATGCTAGGTCATTATAAGGCCCGACAAATTCAGTCGCATCAATCGTACCAGTTTGTAATGCGGTAAAAATCTCTCCACCAGGAAGGTTAACCGACGTGCCGCCGACTTTTTTCAAGACTTCACCACCTAACCCCGGTATGCGCATTTTCAAACCTTGAAAGTCCGCTAACGAGTTGATTTCTTTGTTAAACCAACCACCCATTTGAACACCGGCATTACCGGTTGCCATAGGAATGAGATTGAAAGGCGCGTAGATTTCTTCCCACAATGCCAAGCCACCGCCTTGATGAATCCAAGCATTAATTTCTTGCGCGGTAAAACCAAAAGGGACAGCGGTAAAAAACTGTGCTGCAGGCACTTTACCTTTCCAATAATAAGATGCTCCGTGGCCTATTTCTGCGGTACCACGAGAAACCGCATCAAATATTTCAAGTGGCGGTACAAGCTCGCCTGCGGCGTAGACTTTAATGTTTAAGCGACCGCCAGACATAGCGGTAATGTTTTTCGCTAATGTCTCAGCACCTGTTCCTAAAACAGGGAAATTTTTTGGCCAAGTTGTCACCATTTTCCAATTGATGACATCGGCTTTGTTATCTATTTTTTGGCTGATTTTCTCTTCATCTGACCCGCCACAAGCGACCAATGCAACAGCCGCTAAGCCAGCCAAAGCAAACTTTCCCCATGTTTTTATCATTCTCATTCGTTATTCCTCAAAATACCATTCGGTATGTTGTGTGCTTATCTAACAAAAAGCCCTTTCATCTAAAGATGAAAGGGCTTCCATGTCTTCAGAGACTTACAGAACTCTGTAAATCACTCATCATCTATTACTTAGTCATCAGCACGAGCATTGATAAACGCTCGTTCAGATACATCGTGCCATTTAGAAACAGAGTCTAAGAACGCTTTAAATGCATCATAAACTTTTTGGCTTTGTGGATCGTTAGCCGCAACCTTTTCCAAAACTTCATCCGATGCTTCTTTCAATGCATCGATAACATCTTGTGGATAAGGCTTAAGATCAACATTATGTTCAGTCAACAATGTTTCCAACGCTGTATTATTACGTGCTGTAAATTCACTGATCATATCCAAGTTGGCTTGTCTTACAGCTGTGCGAACAATCGCTTGCAGATCGGCAGGAAGTGCATTGAAAGCATCTTTGTTAAAAATCGCTTCAACCGCAGAACCTGGCTCATGCCAGCCTGGGAAATAGTAATATTTCGTTGTTTTGTACAAACCAAATGCTAAGTCGTTATAAGGACCAACCCACTCAGTTGCATCAATCGTACCAGTCTGTAATGCTGTGAAAATTTCACCGCCAGGTAAGTTTAATGGTGTCGCGCCAAGCTTTTTAAGTACTTCGCCACCTAGACCAGGCATACGCATTTTCAAACCTTGGAAGTCAGCTAGAGAGTTAATCTCTTTATTAAACCAACCACCCATTTGCGAACCTGGGTTACCAGCTAGCATAGGAATCAAGTTGAATGGTTCGTAAACCTCTTCCCATAATTCCAAACCGCCGCCAAAGTAAATCCAAGCGTTCAACTCTTGTGCCGTTAGACCAAAAGGAACCGTTGTGAAAAACTGAGCCGCTGGCACTTTACCTTTCCAGTAATACGCCGCAGAGTGGCCCATTTCAGCCGTACCGCGAGAAACCGCATCAAATACTTCTAGCGCAGGAACCAACTCGCCTGACGCATAGACTTTAATATCCAAACGGCCATTAGACATAGCCTTAATGTTTTTCGCTAACGCTTCAGCGCCCGTACCTAAACCTGGGTAGTTTTTAGGCCAAGTTGTCACCATCTTCCAATGAATAGTTTCAGCGGCATCTGTCGATGCTGCTTTTCCTTCTGTGTTCTCTGATCCGCCACAAGCGACCAAGATCAAAGCTAACAAACCAACAACTGTCAATTTGCTTAACTCAATTAGTTTACGCATGATTTCCCCTCTGGGAGCTAGTTTTCATTCGATAATAAGCGTCATCTAAGCCAATGCAGAACATGAAAATAGAACACTTTCAGCCGCACACAATATGAAACAATGAATGACTCAGACAAACAAAATCTCCCTTCTCTATATATAAAATAGGAAAGGGGCCAAGATGATAAGAATTGTTGCTATTTTGCTCAACCTTTTTTTCAAAAAATAAGGAATTTTAAAACACTTTTCTGACATTAAGGCTCTATACGCTCTCAAGCGAACCCATACATGATGACATCAATGATCAAAAGTTGAACATTGTCTTCCAAAATAGGGGAGATAAACTACAGTGTAACAACTGTAAGACTGCAAGCTGATACTAAAAAGCATCTGGGAGCGCTCGCCAATAAGCTTCAACGCAGTAAACAATTATTACTGAAGTCATAACAAGCAAGATGAAAGAGAGGATTTATGCTGACGCGTTGAGCTTGCGAAACAAGCGCAAATAAATGCTCTCTTTCATCTAACAACCATTAATAACAACCAAAACCTAAATCACTTCCAATTTAGCGAACGACAAGACTAGCCATTTTGTACCTTCGTCATCAAAGTTCACTTGTACACGGGCTTGTGGGCCTTGGCCTTCATAGTTCACCACTAAGCCTTCACCAAACACAGGATGACTCACTCGATCGCCCATATTCACCGTCACTTCTGGGGCTTTATAGCTGTTCAAGACATTGCTGTTTTGCAGTTTGTTTTTTTCAAACTGATAGTCTGGACGTTGCATAGAAACGGGTCGACTCACTTGAGATCGCAGGCGAACTTCTTCCAAACATTCCGGTGGAATCTCTTTGATAAAACGAGAAGGACTGTTGAAGGATTCGCTACCAAATAAACGACGAGACTCCGCATAAGTAATGTAGAGTTTCTCCATTGCGCGAGTGATACCCACGTAGCAAAGTCGACGTTCTTCTTCAAGCCTGCCCGGCTCTTCAAAAGACATTTTGCTTGGGAAGAGGTTTTCTTCTACACCCGTTAAAAACACCAATGGGAATTCCAAGCCTTTGGCAGAGTGAAGCGTCATCAATTGTACTGCATCTTGGTATTCATCTGCTTGCGCATCGCCAGCGTCTAATACCGCTTTATCAAGGAAAGCCACCAGTGGTGAACTGAATTCTTCGTCTTCATCGTTCCAGCTGAATCCACCTGCGGCGCCGACAAGTTCTTTCAAGTTTTCGATTCGAGCTTCGCCTTTTTCACCCTTCTCTTTTTCATGAAAAGAAATCAAACCAGCTTCTTCAATAATTTGTTCAAAGATGTCATTCAAGTTCAAATCTGGCTGCTGAACAGTCGTACTCAAACCTTCAATAAGGTGTAAGAAGGACTTAATCGCATTAGTGGCTCTTGCAGGCATAAGTGACTGTCGAACCACTTCTTGAGCGGCATCCCACATAGAGCAGCCATTATCACGAGCAATCTCCCGTAACGTCCCAATGCTACGCTCACCAATACCACGAGGCGGCACATTGACGACTCGCTCCATCGCGCCATCATCTTTAGGATCAAGCGCCAAACGTGCATAAGCTAAGGCATTTTTGATTTCTAAGCGGTCGTAGAATCTGTGCCCACCATAAATTCTATAAGCAATCTGTTCCCTAACAAGGCATTCTTCTATCACTCGTGACTGAGCATTCGAGCGATATAGAACCGCCATATCCGACAAAGATGTACCTTTGTCTCGCCATTGTTTGATGATGCCAAGAATAAAGCGTGCTTCGTCTTGCTCATTGAAGCCAGCATAAAGGGAAATCGGATCGCCTTCTCCGCTGTCAGTCCAAAGCTCTTTACCAAGACGGTCATCGTTGTTTTTGATCAAGCCGTTAGCTGCATTCAAAATATGGCCTGTAGAACGGTAATTTTGCTCCAATCGAATGGTACCAACATCTTTAAAGTCTTTCGTGAAACTCTGGATGTTTTCTATCTTCGCACCACGCCAGCCATAAATAGATTGATCGTCATCACCTACAGCCGTAATCGTGCCCTGATCACCAACCATAATACGCAACCAAGCGTATTGAATCGTGTTGGTATCTTGAAATTCGTCCACCAGCACATGGCGGAAACGATCTTGATAATGGCGCAACAATGCTGGAGTACTTAGCATTAGTTCATGAGCGCGCAATAGCAGCTCACCAAAGTCTAATAGGCCACCACGTTCACAGGCTTCTTCGTAGTGGTAATAGAGTTCACGCATGCCTTTGGTAAAAGGGTCATGGCTGTCTGGCACATGTGCAGCTCGGCGTCCTTCGTCTTTCTGGGCATTAATAAACCAAGACACTTGCTTGGGCGGCCAGCGCGTATCATCGATTTGTAGTTCTCGCATGATGCGTTTGATCAGACGAAGTTGATCATCGCTGTCCATGATCTGAAAGTTTTCTTTCAATCCAGCATCACGCCAATGCGCGCGTAGCAAACGATGAGCCAAGCCGTGGAAAGTTCCAACCCACATACCTTGTGGCGGAACGCCAACCAATTCTTCGATACGCCCTTGCATTTCACGGGCCGCTTTGTTGGTAAAGGTTACGGCCATCAGACTATAAGGTGATAATTCATAAGCGTGCATTAGCCATGCAATTCTATGTACTAATACTCGAGTTTTTCCTGACCCAGCGCCCGCCAATACAAGGCTATTTTGCAACGGTGCCGCGACAGCTTCTCGTTGTTTGTCATTCAGTGAGTCTAGGATAAAAGAAACGTCCATTACATTCCGCCATGATTAATTAATTTTTTTGTCATAAAAAACGCGTAAAAAAGAGATTGATTTTTGATCGATTTCCGTTTTTTATTAAGTAGAAAATGAGTTGTCTGTCTATTTTGACTTTTTTCCACTGCTGATAACAGTGATCTATGCGTTTCATCTGTTATTACAAAGCTAAAAGGGTATTACGATGAGCAATTATTCTGAAACTTTAACCGAAGTAAAAACTGATATCATGCATGCGTCTATTAGCTTAGACAATGAAATGAAAAAGAATAACCAAAAAGAAGACGCTGCGCGTATGCTAAAGGCACGACGAGCTATTGAACAGCATTTAGAACTAAAGCGTCTGCAAGACAACACTTCAAACGGTTGGGATGAGTAAAGCTCTACTCTCTTAAAACCAAACAAGCACATTCTTCTGCCTAACGACTATGCTTAGGCAGCGTGTGTTTTTCACTAAAAAAACCACACCTTTTGTAAAAAAACGTGTTTAGTCGTAATAATATCCTTCTTCTGTCTTTCAATTTATAGCGGTCAATGGCGTCTTGGAGTAACATTGGCCTTGATTTTTATATCTTCTAATTCCTAATAAAAACAGACAATAACCCTCTTGGGGGAGTTACCATGTTTGAACATATCCAAGCGGCTCCTGCAGACCCTATTCTTGGTCTAAATGACGCTTATAAAAATGACACTAATCCTAACAAAATTAACTTGGGCGTTGGTGTTTACAAAGATGAGCAAGGCAATACGCCCATTCTGAAAGCGGTAAAACAAGCAGAAGAGCGCTTGTTAACCAAAGAAACAACCAAAAGTTACCTTAGCATCGAAGGCGCGCCAGCCTATCGAAGCGCAGTGCAAAAACTTTTGTTTGGCGAAGACCACAACATCATCACCAAACAGCTTGCTCAAACTGCCCATACTCCTGGCGGTACAGGCGCATTGCGTGTTGCAGCAGAATTCATTAAAAAGCATTTACCAGAAGCCACGATTTGGGTCAGTAACCCAACTTGGGCAAACCACCAGTCTGTTTTTCAATCCGTTGGTTTGGAAGTGGGCAGTTACGCTTATTACGACGCTAATAATAAATCGTTAGATTTTGAAGCGATGTTGGCAAGCTTGTCTCAAGTCCCTGAAGGAGACGTGGTGTTACTACATGGTTGC
Source organism: Marinomonas sp. 5E14-1 (assembly GCF_039939215.1). Lineage (NCBI taxonomy): Bacteria > Pseudomonadati > Pseudomonadota > Gammaproteobacteria > Oceanospirillales > Oceanospirillaceae > Marinomonas > Marinomonas sp. 5E14-1. The sequence continues at coordinate 113,696 of NZ_JBDXMW010000006.1, forward strand.
TGCCACAACCCAACAGGTGTCGATCCAACACCAGAGCAGTGGTATCAATTAGCTAAGCTTTGCAATAAACAAGGCTTCTTACCTTTGTTTGATTTTGCTTATCAAGGTTTTGGACAAAGTCTAACCGATGATGCAAAAGGCTTACGTACTTTCTTAGAACACGTTTCAGAGATGCTGATTGCCAGCTCTTTCTCGAAAAACTTTGGCCTGTACAACGAACGAGTCGGTGCGTTAACCATTGTTTGTGATACAACAGAGCAAGCTGAAACCACGTTTACTCAAGTAAAACGCTGTATTCGTACCAACTATTCTAATCCGCCTTCTCACGGTTCTGCGGTGGTTGCTGAGATTTTGAATGACCCAGAGCTGTATGCATTGTGGGAAAGTGAGTTAGCTGACATGCGCACACGCATTCATGAAATGCGTAGTTTGTTTGTTAATACATTGAGAGCCAAAGGCGTTAACCAAGACTTCTCCTTTATTTCTCAACAGCAAGGCATGTTCTCTTTCTCTGGATTAACACCAGATCAAGTAGCTCAGCTTCGCCAAGATTACGGTATTTATATCGTAGGTTCAGGACGAATCAGTGTTGCTGGTATGACACACGATAATATGGAACCACTTTGTGATGCCATTGCTGCAATCTTAAAAAACTAAGTTTAAATAGTTTTTCTAAAACGGCTAATGAATAACTTCATTAGCCGTTTTTTTATGTCTATTGCGCTCAGGCGTATTGTTTTATCACTAAATAGGCTGTTACCTTATGGATCACTTTTTTGTCGATATTGAGAATTGGAGCCATAAATGACGGCCACATTAATTTACTGTTACGACCCAATGTGCAGCTGGTGCTGGGGATTCAGTCCAACTTGGACGAAATTACAAAAATCCTTACAAGGTTTAATCGACTCGGATCAATTAACAATACAACCGCTATTGGGTGGCTTGGCAATTGATTCTGATCTTCCAATGCCAGAAGACATGAAATACAAACTAGAAAGCACTTGGAAGAACATCCAAATGACGCTGGGGACAGAATTTAACTTCGATTTCTGGCGCACGGCTTCTCCTCGTCGTTCTACTTATCCAGCTTGTCGAGCCTGCTACGTAGCAAGAGACACAGGTTTAGAAGAAGAAATGTACCATGCCATTCAAAAAGCCTATTACCTTGAAGCGAAAAACCCTTCAGACATAGACACTTTAACGGAATGCGCAGAGCACATAGGGCTTAAAGCAGACAGCTTCCAGAAAGCTATGTCACACGTTAAAAATGAAAAGCTTCTTGAAGAAGAAATCGAACAAGCAAGACACCTTGGCTTAAACTCTTTCCCTTCATTAGCACTGCTGATTGGAGATAGACTTATGCCTATCCCGCTGGATTACAAAGACCACACCAGCATGTTAGAAACAATAAAAAAGGCGCTTTCATAGCGCCTTTATTCATTCTACTTTCTAACTAGCCAAAGTCGTGATTGATGAGATCAAGCATGGGATTATAAAGCGGCTCAGTGCTGGCATTGCGTGATTTCTTATCACTGTCTTCTGTTGCTTTGTCAGAAGATTCGCTCTCTACACTCCCTTCTGTCGCTTTAGCTTCAGGCGCTACTTCTTCAGACTCAATTTTCTCAGGTACAATTTTTTCAGAATCGGGCTCTTCAACTGTGATTTCTTCTACAGCCAAGCCTTCCTTCTCATGCTGATTAATTGCCAAATGCTCCGACAAAGCGTTTGCCAATGGTTCAACATCATCTAATGTTACATTCACGGCTAACCAGTGATTCGCATCTGGCTCATGACTCACTAATGCACCAGGAACAATCGCATGCCTAAACATCGCTAATAACGAGGTTAAACTACTGACATCTAAAGGCTCAGATAAATGCATCCAAAGTGACATTCCACCTTTGCTTGTCGCAAAGCTAATATGCTCACCAAGACGAGCTTCTAAATGTGCTTTTACTCGTTCAGAGTTTGCCCAAACATCTCTTGCTCGGCGTGTTAATGAGCGCTTACTATTGGGCTGCAAAGCCTCACTTAATGCCGTTTGTTGGGCATCGCTAAGCGCCATATCCGCACCAAGAAACGCACCTTCCAGCAAAGCCTGATATCGACCCGATAAACACCAACTAGCTGAGCGGCCAAAGCCTTTTGATTCAACACCTCCGATATAAACAATGTGATCCGATTGATCTAAAGACTTATAAGTCAAAATCGGACCAGCACGATAGGCAAGGTGCGAACACAAATCCCATTCGATCACAGGCAATTTCATTTCTTCGATTATGGCAAGCCAGCGACGTAAGCTTAAGTTACTAATTAGCTGCCCTGCCGGAAAAGAAAACTGACCCGGTAACACAATTAAGCTAATGGATTCGTCTCGTAGACAACGAATAGCCAAGTCCAAATCGACACCTCGATCACCTGCGCTTATTGTAATCACTTGCCTTCCAAGGCTCTGCAATGTCGTTGTCAATCTTGGGTCACAAGGCTCCAATACAAGCACTGTGTCGTCTCGCTTGGTTAAAATTTGAACGCTCTGAGTAAAAACTGCTAACGGAGAATGACCAAGCCAAAGTTGCGAAGCATGAGCCTTGATACCTAACCCTTTCAAATAGTCACTCACAGACTCACGAGCCGTTAATTGTCCTTTTCCTAATACAGGTAAATGAAAATCGTCTTGACGAGTAGCAGGGTTCAAGAAGGCATCGCTTTGATCAACTAATGCGCCACGATGAGTAAGGCAAGACCACGCTGGTTTCACGCCTTCGCTGGAGAGTTTTTGGAGAGTTTCACCTGCCAGCAATAAAGCAGGTTTAGTGTTGCTTCGATGACAAACAAAATAGCCAGATTTAGGACGAGATTCAATCCAGCCATCTTTCGTTAAAAGCTCATAACCATGTATGACTGTGTTTAAGCTCAAGCCCAAGTCTTTTGATAAGACTCGTAAAGATGGCATACGATCGCCGGGCACAATGGACTCTTGTGACATTTGATCTAAAAACCAATCCACAACACCTTTGTATAAAAAATCTGCCACTGTCTTGTACCTTTTCTATTTGTCATTTTATGATCTGTTATCAATCATTATATCTGTACAAAAAAAACGCAAGTAAAAGACCAATAATTGGCGATTTTTATGGCAGTTAATATACAATTCCTGCGTTTTACTAGTGAGATACGCAACGAACATGGTTTTTGATCCTTTATCTATTCGCTCTTCTTTTCCAATTTTGAATCAAATGGCCCATGGCCATCCGCTTGTGTATCTGGATAATGCCGCGACCACTCAAAAGCCATTAGCGGTATTAAACGCCATTCAAAATTATTATATGAGCGCGAACGCTAACGTTCATCGTGGCGCACACTTTCTCAGTGACAAAGCCACTAATCAATTTGAAGCCTCTCGCCAGACAGTCGCAGAATTTATCCATGCGCCACAAGATAGCCATATCATCTGGACAAAAGGCACAACAGAAGCCATTAACATGGTGACTTATGGTGTAGAACATTTATTAGAGAAAGGCGATGAGATTGTCGTAACCAGCTTAGAACACCATGCCAATCTAGTTCCTTGGCAACAATTGGCATTAAGAACAGGGGCTGTATTACGTATTTTGCCGATGCCGTTGAATGCTCAATGGCACAGTGAGATGAGTGATTACTTTAATAAGAAAACCAAAATAGTCGTGGCGACTCAGGTATCGAACGCTATTGGTGTACAAACACCTTTGTCAGAGATTTTACGTCACGCCAAACAATATGGCGCGCTGACGTTGGTAGATGGCGCGCAAGCGGTGGCGCATTATTCTGTAGATGTAGAAACCCTAGATTGCGACTTCTATGTTTTTTCTGGACATAAAATGTATGGTCCAACGGGCATTGGTGTTTTGTATGGAAAAACGTCTGCATTAGGCACCTTATCGCCTTATCAAACAGGTGGAGAAATGGTGCGAAAAGTGTCTTATCAGACGGCAGAATTCAACGATTTACCTTATCGATTAGAAGCTGGAACACCAAATATCGAAGGCGCGATTGGCTTGGCGGCGGCCTGTGATTTCATAAAGCAACAAGATCGAGAGGCGTTATTAGATTGGGAACAATCCCTCGCCGCTCATGTTTATAAACGACTTTCTCATAACGAAAACATTAAGATTCATTCGCCTGAAAACAACACAACCTTGGTTTCCTTATCTGTACCCAATATTCATATTATAGATTTAAATTCTTACCTAGATAGCCAAGGCATCGGCGTTAGATCTGGATCACACTGTGCCCAACCTTTAATGTCAAAGCTTGGTGTCGAAGGCACATTACGCGCTTCTTTTGCTTGTTATAATACGATGAAAGAAGCTGATCGCTTCTGTGATGTATTAACAGAAGCCATCGACTTATTGGGCGAGGATTGAGTTTCCCATGGCAAATTACCTAGAAATCAAACAACAGCTTCAAGCTTGTCGTAGCAAAGAAGACACCTTTAAAACGCTTGTCACGTTAAGCAAAACTTTACCTAGACTCTCAGCCGAAGAGAAAACAGAACAACACAAGGTGAAAGGTTGTGAAAGTGCGGTTTGGCTGATCATGGAAGAAATAGACGGCATTCGTCACTTTAAAGCCGACAGCGACGCCAAACTCATGCGTGGCGTGTTGGTCGCCATTCTAAGTTTGGTGGAAGGAAAAACCTTTGGTGACATTCAATCTATGGATTTAAAAGCAGAGCTTACTGAACTCAATTTATCCAGTTACTTAACCAGCTCACGCACTAATGGTGTATTTGGGATTTTAGACAAGATTACAGTTTCCGCTTGAATCTTAAACATTTAAAGCTTAAAAAATTTTAAGACTTAAAAAAGAGCCACTTTAAGAATGCACTATGAATTCAGGCATCAAAGGCACAACGCTTTTAATCGTCTGAATGAAGTTATGCAGTGATTCATGAGGCTTTATGTTTGTCGGATACGCCATGCCATATGGATAAGCAATATTCGGCTCAAACTCTCTCACAATCACGCCTTTTCCCTTCCAAGCATTGGCTGCAAAAGGTTCTAAGATACCAACGGATAACCCTGATGCAATAATGGCATAAGCCGTATGAGAGGTGTCGATATGAATATTTTGATGAATTTGATCTTTTATTGGTTCAAGGACTTTTTCGAGCTGATTCCAATAACCAGGGTATGTATCTATCACGGAAAGTACCGACTCCCCAACCAAATCATTCACCGTAACCCGCTTTTTATCTTTTAGTCTATGTTGTGTGTGCATAGCAAAAACAAAGCGCGCATCACCAATAAATTTTCGCTCTATTCCTGCCAGTTGAGGAAGCTCCAGACCAAAGGCTAAATCAACCGCATTGGTTTGCAATTTCATCGCAATTTCCGCCATGGGTAAGGTTTGAATACTCACCCTTTCATCTGGGTAAAACTTTTTATGCTCTTTCAAAGCAAGCGGTAATAATGAACTGGATATCGCCGAAGTACAGGCAATTTTCAGTTCATTTGGTGCCCTATTACGAATTCTATCAGCCACCGATTCCAATTTTTGTATTCCCAAAAAGCTTTCTTCCACGGAACGAAAAAACTCCGCCGCTTCAAGCGTTGGGTATAAACGGCCTTTACGGCGGTCAAACAAGGTAAAACCCAGAGAGCTTTCTAAATCACTTAATAACCGACTTACAGCGGGTTGAGATATATACATTTTTTCGGCGGCCGCTGAAGTCGTGCCCTGCAACATAGTGTATCGAAATGCTTCAATCTGACGAAATTTCATACATCACCCATAATGTTTTGTTATCAACTATTCGTAAATATAAGTAGATATAATGGCATTAAGTTTTCATTATAGAAATAAGCAAAGTGCAAAAATGATTATATTACGTCTAAATCTTAACCCTTTGCTAAAGGAACAAACCCAATTCGTTAACCTAAAACTATATTAACAAGGGACGATTCACCGTGATAGAAGACGCAAACTCGACCATCCTGACTGTCAAAAACTTATCCGTTCAATTCTCAGATTCTAAAGTAATTGAAGAATTAAGTTTCAATGTTCAACAAGGTAGAACACTCGCCATTGTAGGTGAATCAGGCTCTGGCAAGTCTGTTACATCACAATCTATTATGCGTTTAGCTGAAACAATGGGCGCTCATTACCCCGAAGGAGAAATACTCTTCTCCACGGACGAAGGAAAAGTCGATCTTCTGTCTTTATCGCAAGAGAAAATGAGATCAATTCGTGGCAAAGACATTGCAATGATTTTTCAAGAGCCAATGACCTCATTGAATCCTGTCTATACCATTGGAGATCAAATCTCTGAATCTCTTTCTTTACACAAGAAGCTCAGCAAAATGGAAGCGCGTGAAGAAAGCATCAATTTGCTAAAAATGGTTCGCCTTCCTGACGCAGAAGACATGCTAAATCGTTATCCACATCAACTGTCCGGTGGTATGAGACAACGTGTGATGATCGCGATGGCGTTAGCTTGTCGTCCAAAAGTACTGATTGCTGATGAGCCAACAACGGCACTGGATGTGACGATTCAGGCACAAATATTAACCATACTGAGCGACTTACAAAAAGAGCTCAATATGGCGGTGATTTTCATTACTCATGATATGGGTGTTGTGGCAGAAATCGCAGACGATGTTGTGGTCATGCTAAAAGGGAAAAAAGTAGAAGAAGGCCCAGTCAAAGAAATCTTTACCAACCCTCAGCATCCTTATACTCAAGCTTTATTATCCGCTGTACCAAAACTCGGCAGTATGACGGGTGAAGCTTTTCCAAAGCGTTTTCCGATTAACTCCATTGAAAATGGCGAGCTGCGCTTAATTGGCGAGGAAAAAACACAAGACACCGCACGCTATGACAAGAAGCCTCTCCTGTCTGTTAAAAACCTCGTGACACGTTTCGATACTAAAAAAGATTTCTGGGGGCGTGCTACCCACCGAGTCCATGCGGTAGAAAAGGTCAGCTTTGATATTTACCCAGGCGAAACGCTCGCACTGGTTGGAGAATCGGGGTCTGGTAAATCGACCATTGGCCGTACGATTCAGCAACTACAAGAAGCCACCAGCGGCGAAATTAGCTTTGAAGGCAACCCGTTTTACAACATGATGAAGGCGGAACAACAAAAGCTACGCCAAGAAATTCAATACATTTTCCAAGACCCACTGGCGTCACTTGATCCAAGAAAAACGATTGGTTTTTCTATTGCCGAGCCGATCAAAACCCATAATCTCATTCAGGGTGAAGCCAATATCCAAAAGCGAGTTCATGAGCTGCTAGAACGCGTAGGATTAACCGCTGAGCACGCTAAACGTTATCCTCATCAATTCTCTGGTGGACAACGTCAGCGTATTTGTATCGCTCGGGCGCTCGCTTCTAACCCTAAACTCATCATTGCCGATGAAGCCCTTTCTGCTCTAGACGTCTCGATTCAAGCTCAAATCATCAATCTCTTTATGGAGCTTCAAGAAGAGCATGGCATTGCTTATTTATTCATTAGCCATGATATGGCAGTGGTTGAAAAAATGAGCCATCGTGTGGCGGTTTTGTATCTAGGTCAAATAGCGGAACTCGGTTCTCGCCAACAGGTACTTGAAACACCAACCCATTCATACACAAAGCGTTTGTTGAGTGCAGTCCCTGTAGCTGACCCAACCGTTGAACGAAGTTTAGGTCGCCTTACAGGTGAAATTCCAAGTCCTGTCAGGCATGTAAGCGATGAGCCTCTCATCGTATCTCATACAGAAGTTGCACCGGGTCATTTTGTCGCCGACGCATCTTAAAAAATAATAATTCCCTCATATCACAAAAAAACGGAGCACTATAAGAATGAACACCAAACAATATTTTTCGATGGCATTAAAGTCCATCGCGATGGCCACCAGCATCACAGCGGCAAGCTTGAGCTTCGCCAGCACGTTAACCGTCTCTTCTCCTCAAGATCCGGGTAGCTGGGATCCAATCGATACCTTTTTAATAAACTGGGCATCAGTTTCTACTAACATTTATGATGGTTTAACCTATCGTGGCCCAGATCTTAAATTACAACCTGGCCTTGCGACATCATGGCAGCAGCTTGATAACGGCACCCGTATTCGCTTTAACTTGCGCCAAGGCGTGACGTTTCATAATGGCGAGAAATTTGACGCTTCCTCGGTAAAATTTACTTTTGATCGCCTCATGGGAGACGAAGGTAAAAAAGGCCCTCAACGCTCGAACTATGCCGCCATTGAATCCGTTGAAGTAATTGACAGCAATACGGTCGATTTTCATTTGAAAGCCGCTGATCCAGTATTGCTAACCAAGCTAGCAGGCTATGGCGCGATGATTGTGCCACCTAAATACATTCAAGAAAAAGGCGAAGACTTCTTTAACACTCATCCTGTAGGAACAGGCCCATTCAAGTTTGTTTCGTACGAGCCTAAAGTGGACATCAAGCTAGAAGCTTATGACAAACATTGGGGTGGTGCACCGAAGTTGTCGAATCTAAACTATCGCTTTATCAGTGAACCTTCTACAGCGGTTGCGGAGCTGCAATCTGGTCGCGTTGACTTGGTGATTCCTCCGACTATTCCAATCGGTATGATCAGTACGATAGAAGAAAGCCCTGAATTAGATGTTGTTACCACAGTTAGCCCAAGTGTTTATGCTCTACGCTTTAATACTAAAAACGGCATCACTAAAGATGAACGTGTTCGAAAAGCATTAATCTACGGTGTTGACCGCCAAGCGATTATCGATTCGATTTTGGGTGGACAAGCTTCTGCGATAAGCAGCTTCCAAAGCCCTATTTCGTTTGGTAATGACCCTAAAATGTCCCCTCTTCCATATGATCCAGCGAAAGCAATGCAGCTTCTGAAAGCCGCTGGAATCAAACCAGGTACGAAAGTTCAAATCGACATTCGAGGCAATGATTCAACCTTCAATGAAGTGACTCAAGCCATTGCCAGTTACCTACAGATTATTGGTTTGAATGCGACGATTAAGCCTTATGAAACCAGCGTTCTTATCAATGACATTGTGCCTGCAGGGAAAACAGGAGAAATGTTCCAACAAGGTTGGGGTGGCTGGACGTTAGATTATGACAACACCGCTTACTTCATGTATCACACAGGTGAAAAATGGAACCCTTACGATAGCGACCCAGAGCTTGATAAGCTTTTGGAATCTCAACGCTCTCTTACTGATACTAAAAAACGTGAAGAGATCCTTAAATCTATTGCGAATTACACGGCTGATAGAGCGTTAGAAATGCCGCTTTATAATCTAAATGCCATTTTCGCTGTATCCAAAAAAGTAAAAGGCTTTGTTCCTGTACCTGATAGTCGTATGCGTTTAAATAATGTGACTGTCGAATAATCGAAGAAAACATGATTGCTTCGTCTCTAAGGCGAAGCAATCTCTATGATTAATAAGGGAACACTCATGGCTAATTTTTTAGTAAAAAGATTATTACAGGCAATATTTGTACTCTTTGCCATTACGCTACTGGTCGCCTTCGCAATTCGTCTAACAGGCGATCCCGCTCTCATGCTCACTCAAGGAGCAGGCAGTGTTACCGAGGCCGATTTAGTACTGATTCGTGAAGCATTAGGTATCAACAAACCTTTCTTCGCTCAATATTTTGAATTTATTGTCGGGTTATTTAGCTTTGATTTCGGCCGCAGCTTTTTAGGCGGCACGCCTGTCTCAGACCTGATCAGTACATCACTGCCAGCCACTCTTATACTGGCTGTGTCTGTTATGCTGATTTCTATCGTGATCTCTATTCCTCTTGGTATCAAAGCCGCCGTATCAAAAGGAAAATGGGCAGATCAGACGATTCGTATCGTGTCTTTAGTTGGCTTATCTTTCCCAAATTTCTGGCTAGCGTTGATGTTGGTGTTGGTGTTTTCCATCTGGCTGCAATGGCTACCGCCTAGTGGCATGTACGGCTTCACGAGCTTCTTAATGCCTGCTTTCACCATGGCCATCATATTAACAGCAACAAATGTTCGTTTAGTGCGTTCCTCTATGTTGGAAACCTTACAAGCGCAATACATTATGGTCGCTCGTGCAAAAGGCTTGAGCGAAAACACGGTTCTGTACAAACACGCTTTACGTAATTGTGCCATTCCTCTGATTACCTATTTCGGTTTGCAGTTTGGTGGGTTACTGGGCGGCATTGTTGTGATCGAACGCGTGTTTAATTGGCCCGGTTTGGGATCTTTAGCATTCGATGCGGTAAGTGGTCGCGATTACCCTGTACTGCAAGCTGTAATCACTATTCTGTCCATGCTTATCGTCAGCGTTAACCTTTTGGTTGATATTGCCTACGGCTTAATTGATCCACGTATTCGCACGGAGTAAAAGATGATGACTAATCGTTTTAGTTCAAGCTTATCCAGATATAACAGCTTAGAGTTTATTCTTGGCGCTCTTCTTACTGGTGGGATTTGTTTTCTTGTTATTTTTTCAGATCTGATCTTTCAAAGTGCCGATAAAATTAATTTATCCGCTAGACTATTAGCACCCTTTGCTGATCCTGAGCACATTTTCGGCACAGATCCTCTTGGTAGAGACATTCTTGCCCGAGTTGTTTCCGGTGGAACCGTTTCTTTACAGGTGGGCTTTTTGTCTGTCGCAGGGGCTGTCGTCTTTGGTGTGATTATGGGCCTTATCTCTGGCTATTACCGTGGTTTCTGGGATGTCATCGTTATGCGCTTTGCAGACATCCAATTAGCTATGCCCTTTATTCTTTTGGCTATTACTTTTATTGCCATTGTGGGTGGTGGTTTAGCAAATATGATCTTTTTGTTAATCATTTCCCAGTGGGTGCAGTACGCCAGACTCGTTCGTGGTTCTGTTTTATCTTTAAGAGATCGTGAGTTTATCCAATCTGCACAAGCCATTGGTGTAAGCAGTTTTAGTATTTTATTCCGCCATCTTTTACCGAATCTAATCGGACCGGTGATTGTCTTAATGACACTGAACGTTGCCAATAACATCTTGTTAGAAAGTAGTTTAACTTTCCTTGGGCTTGGTGTAGATCCTCTCACTCCTAGCTGGGGTGGTATGCTCGCTGATGGTCGTACTTATATTCAAAATGCTTGGTGGGTGAGTGTTTTCCCGGGTGTCGCTATTTTATTAACAGTACTTGGTCTAAACCTACTTGGAGATTGGCTACGAGATAGCTTGGATCCAACGGGTAAAACATCACGATGAGTTCTATTTTCTCCACGCACATTTCTCTCACAACGGATTGGCTGATCAAGGTATTTAGCCAATCCGAATACCAAAACTGTACCCTTGAAGCTTGGGTATTTGCTGACAAAACACACAGACAAAAGGCAGAAACAGCACTTCAAAAATTGGGTATAAAAGCCAAAATACGAAGCGCCTATAAACCATTAATTCATTTTTTTATGGAAGATCTTCCCTTCCCAAAAAACGATATTAAAGCGATACAAGTCACCTATCCGATTCATGATGCTGCACCAGAAAAACGTTTTTTATTAGAGGCTTACCCGTTATCTACTCTGATGGAAAAACAGACAGTTGAATTCATTGGCAGCCAAAAACATCAAGATCACTATGAAGTAGTTTTGATATTAGCCTCTGGTGAATCTCATAGTTTTAACGTGTTTGCGCCAAATCATGTGCACTCAACTTTAATCAATGAACAACATTTGTCCCCAACAGGCTGGATAAAAATCACTCATCCGAGTCGAGGTGTTTGTAAAAATGAGCAACTCATTACCGATTATGAGCAACTCTTTAATCAAACTATAAAGGCTATTAGCCAGCATTCATGGCAAGAAAAAGAGCCTTATTTTGAAGAACTAAAAATCACGGTTCATCTTCCTTATCAAGACCAAGATTTACCTTATGAGCATGAATCAATGAGCCTAAGAGAAGCTTTACATGAAGACCTTTATTTCTCTATTCTCGAATGGTTCAAGGTGAAAAGTGGTTATCTTGCCCATGGCAGAGAAGGACAAATAGGCCATATTGTTCCAGATATTCTTTATACAGAAGATCATCAAGCCAGTGTTCACATTGAGCTACAAACCTATCAAATACGGAATTCTAAAGGCTTTCAATCTCTTGAGAACGCCGCAAGAGCCATTAGCCAAGAGCAAATAGAAACAGAATTAAATAAGATTGAAGGAGAGTCATTTTTCACTCAAACCATTACTGGCAGACAAGTTAACGGACGTTATCATCAAGGTTCAGATCAACCTGTTATGATTAGTGGCGGCCAGCATGCGAATGAAACATCGGGTGTCATTGGTAGTCTAAAAGCCGCACAAGCTCTCGCTCAAAAAGCTTCCAGCCATTTCTGTATTTCTCCTTTAGAAAACCCTGACGGTTACGAGCTGCACCAGCGACTTATTCAGAATAACCCCAAACATATGCACCACGCTGCGCGCTATACAGCGCTCGGAGATGATTTAGATAACCGAAAACAAGAACCTCTATATGAAAAAAATATTCGCCAACAGGCAAAGCAAATGAGTCAGGCTTGTTTACATATTAACCTTCATGGTTATCCGTCCCATGAATGGATACGACCATTATCAGGTTATATTCCTTATGGCTTTGATATGTGGACAATTCCCAAGGGCTTCTTTTTAATGCTGCGCCACAATGGCGAAGAAAAATGGCTAAACTACACAGAAAAATTTCTGCAATTTGTGACAGCTAAACTGAATCAGGTTCCAGGCCTTATCTCTTTTAATAAAAAGCAAATCGACCTCTACACCCAATACGCTGGTGAGGTTAACTTCCGTTTTATTAATGGTATTCCATGTCTAATTAATCAGGTGCAAAATCCTGATGTGCCAGTGCAACTTGTCACAGAGTTTCCCGATGAAACCCTTTATGAGGACGCTTTTATTCTTGCTCATCAAGCGCAGACAGCAACCGTACTAGCAGCCTATGAAGCCCATCAGCTATTCGCTTAACCTTTAATTCTAACTTCACTTTAAGCAAACGCAGAAACGAGCCTGCGTTTGCTTATCTAATATATCCCATTGATGTTCAGTCGTTATTCGCTTTGCTCGCCAACTTATCCAAGACTCTAGAAACTGCCACAAAACCAAAGGTCGCGGTCACTGCTGTGCTGGCGCCAAAGCCTGTATCACAGTTCATTTTTGTTTCTGTATCCCCTTTTAATCTCTGTTTAGATACAGTCCCATCTCCTTGTGGATAGCTAAGCTGTTCCATGGAATAAACACATTCAATATCAAAACGACGTTTCATGTTCCGGCTAAAGTTGTAATAGCGACGAAGAAAATTACGTAATTTTGAAGCCAGCGGATCTTTCTCTGTTCGCGATAAATCGGCGATTTGTATTCGAGTTGGATCCGTTTGACCACCAGCGCCACCAACTGTTATGAGCTTACGCTTGTTGCGCTTACACCAAGCCACTAGAGCAGCTTTTGGTTTAATACTGTCAATGCAATCAATAATGTAATCAAACGGCTCAGAAAGAAGCTCAGGGATGTTATCAGGGGTTATAAAGTCTTCTATACAATCAATCTGACAATGTGGATTGATTAATTGAATACGCTCTTTCATTGCATCGACTTTCGCTTTACCTATGTTGCCATCCAATGCATGAATTTGGCGGTTGGTATTGGTAATGCATACATCGTCCATATCCACTAAGGTTATGGTGCCAATACCAGAGCGAGCCAGAGCTTCAGCGGCCCATGAACCGACACCACCAATACCAATCACACACACATTCGCTTGAGTAAAAGCCTGATAAGCCTTGTCGCCATATAAGCGCCGAATGCCTCCAAAGCGTTGTTCATCTGTCACTCTTATTTCCTCACTTTTCTCTGATCTATTTATCATGCTGCGTTTTTAAGAAGAATCCGTGTATTCTTATGTCTGTCATTCGCCAATTTTTTGTGAGAACTATGATTCAGCAAGCTTTAGAGCAACTTGGTTTAACACCAAGGGAAACACAACTTTATCAAACTCTTCTAAAACTTGGCCCTTCTTCTATTCGAGACATTGCTGAGCATAGTGGCATTAATCGAGGCAGTGCTTATGAATCTTTAAAGCAATTACAAACCAAAGGCATTGTCAGCTATTTCCCAAAGGGGAAGCGTCGTTTTTTTACAGCGGAAAACCCTGATATTTTGCTCAACTTAGCAGAAGAAAAACGCACTCGCCTTGATAAGACTATTGAATCATTAAAGAACACAATTATTCCCAACCTACATCAACAGCAGCCAGATTATCACCACACAAATGTACGTTACTATGAAGGCGATGACGGTATTGAATGGGTCTTGCGGGATATTTTAAACGTGGTTTCAGCACAAGACCATAAAGAATATTGCGTGTTTTCTTCTAAGCCTATTCGACCTTACTTGTATCGCCCTTTTCCAAACTACACAAAGCAGCGAGTGAAACTAGGTATCAATGTAAAAGTCATTGCCTTGGGTGATGGTGGTGAAGAAGCGGAATTATCTGAACGTAAGTGGATAAAAACCGAAGGCTCTGTGGATGCCAGCTATATTGCGATTTACCCACCAAAATGTGCCATCATTTCTTTAGCCAGCAATAACTTCCCTTCTGCTGTGGTATTAGAGTCAAAAGACATAGCTAAAGCACAACAAATTATTTTCGATACTCTATGGAAGATGCTTTAAGTCTTTTTATCTAAATACCTAAATAACAAACAATAAAAAAGCAGCCATTAGGCTGCTTTTTTAACTCATCATTCTAAGTAACCGTTAATTATGATCACGGAACTGTTGAATAGTACGCAAGCGGGCCATAGCTTCGGCTAATTCCGCTGTCGCACGAGTGTAGTCGACGTCAGGTTTTTGCTCAGCTAAAAGCTCAAGAGCATGCTTTTTCGCTTGTTGCGCTGCGTCTTCGTCCAGATCTCTTGCACGAATAGCTGTATTAGCTAAAACAGTGATACGGTGAGGTTGAACTTCTAGGAAGCCACCTGACACGAAGATATTCTCTTCATCACCATTTTCTTTAATCACACGAACAGGACCTGGTTGCAGAGTTGTTAACAACTGAGCGTGGCCAGGCATAATGCCTAGGTCACCATAGCTGCCTGCAGCCACAAGAGATTGAACTGCACCAGAAAAAATCTCTTGTTCAGCGCTTACGATATCGCAGTGTACTGTGATAGCCATAAGTTGCCTCTCTTAAGTCATACTTAGCAAAGCGTTTTTCAACGCCTTGCTATGCGTGATGGTTAAAGTTTCTTAGCTTTCTCGACAGCTTCGTCGATGCTACCAATCATGTAGAACGCTTGCTCTGGAAGATCGTCATACTCGCCATCCAAGATGCCTTTAAAGCCACGAATAGTTTCTTTTAAAGGAACATATTTACCTGGAGCGCCTGTGAAGACTTCAGCTACGAAGAAAGGTTGAGACAAGAAACGCTGGATTTTACGAGAACGGTTAACCGTTTGCTTATCTTCTTCAGATAACTCGTCCATACCCAAAATTGCGATAATGTCTTTCAATTCTTTGTAACGCTGCAATACCATTTGTACGCCACGTGCTACGTCGTAGTGCTCTTGACCAATAACTAACGGATCAAGCTGACGTGAAGTAGAATCAAGTGGGTCGATCGCTGGGTAAATACCCAAAGAAGCGATGTCACGAGACAATACAACGGTTGCGTCCAAGTGAGAGAAGGTTGTTGCTGGAGAAGGGTCAGTCAAATCATCTGCAGGTACATATACCGCTTGTACAGATGTGATAGAGCCTGTCTTAGTAGAGGTGATACGTTCTTGAAGAACACCCATCTCTTCAGCAAGTGTAGGCTGGTAACCTACCGCAGACGGCATACGACCTAGCAATGCAGATACTTCGGTACCCGCAAGCGTGTAACGATATATGTTATCTACGAAGAAAAGCACGTCACGACCTTCGTCACGGAATTTCTCAGCCATAGTCAAACCAGTCAAAGCAACACGTAAACGGTTACCTGGTGGCTCATTCATCTGACCGTATACAAGAGATACCTTATCGATTACGTTCGAATCAGTCATCTCATGGTAGAAGTCGTTACCTTCACGAGTACGCTCACCAACACCAGCGAATACAGAGTAACCACTGTGCTCAATAGCGATGTTACGGATAAGCTCCATCATGTTTACGGTTTTACCTACACCGGCACCACCAAAAAGACCAACTTTACCACCCTTAGCGAAAGGACAAACAAGGTCGATTACCTTGATGCCTGTTTCTAGCAATTCATTACTAGAAGACTGCTCAGAATAAGAAGGCGCTTCACGGTGAATAGACCAACGCTCTTCTTCACCAATAGGCCCTTTTTCATCAATAGGGTTACCTAGAACGTCCATAATACGTCCTAGAGTTTGAGTACCTACAGGAACAGAAACCGGATTACTTGTATTTGTTACAACCAAACCACGCTTCATACCATCTGTAGAACCCATAGCGATAGTACGAACTACACCATCACCTAGTTGCTGTTGAACTTCCAACACCAACTCTTTACCCTCAATTGTGAGAGCATCATATACTTTTGGCACGTCATCACGTGGGAATTCCACATCGATAACAGCACCGATAATCTGTACGATTTGTCCGCTACTCATGTTCGGATCCTCTTAAAATACCTAAATACCTTAAACCGCTGCCGCGCCGCTAACTATCTCAGATATTTCCTGAGTAATCGCTGCTTGACGAGCCTTGTTGTACACCAGTTGTAATTCATCAATGATATCACCAGCGTTGTCTGTTGCGTTCTTCATAGCAAGCATACGAGCTGCTTGTTCACACGCAATATTCTCAACAACTGATTGATATACTTGAGATTCAATATAACGAACCAATAACTCGTCTAAAATTTCGACAGGTTCAGGCTCATAAATGTAATCCCAATGGTGCTTTAATTTTGCATTCTCTTCTGCTTTTAATGGCAAAAGTTGCTCAATCGCTGGCTTCTGAGTCATGGTATTCACAAACTCATTTGAAACCACAAAAAGACGATCGATACGACCTTCGTCAAACGCATCTAACATCACCTTTACACTACCAACTAAGTCGTCTGCTTGAGGTGCATCACCTAAACCAGTAAAAGCTGATGTTACATTTCCGCCGTAGTTTTTGAAGAAAGAAACCGCTTTAGAACCGATTGTACAAATGTCGATTTCAACACCTTCATCAGTAAACTGCTTCATTTCCTTGATGGCTTTTTTGAACACGTTAACGTTCAAACCACCACATAAACCACGATCAGAAGAGATCACGATATAACCAACACGCTTCGCCTCACGCTCGGTAAGGTAACGGTGTTTATACTCAGGATTCGCGTTAGCCAAATGGCCAACTACTTGGCGAATTCGTTCCGCATACGGACGAGAAGCGGCCATACGATCCTGAGCTTTACGCGTTTTACTTGCTGCTACTTTTTCCATAGCACGAGTAATTTTACGCGTATTATTAATGCTCGAAATCTGAGTACGTATCTCTTTTCCGACTGCCATAATAGAACTGCCCTTGTGAGAATGTTATTTCACAAACTGCAAGAAAATAATGACAAACTAGGTAACCCTAGTCTGTCATCAAGCTCATTACCAAGTTTGCGTCGCTTTGAACTTCTCGATTGCCGCTTTAAATGTCGCTTCAATCTCGCCGTTAAAATTACCAGTTTTGTTAATGTCAGCCATTAGATCAGTGTATTCACTATTCATATAACTCAACAAAGAAGTTTCAAAACTACCAATTTTGCTTGTTTCAACATCTTCAAGGAAGCCATCATTAGCAGCGTAAAGAACTACGCCCATATCAGCTACAGACATAGGAGAGAACTGCTTCTGTTTCATCAGTTCAGTAACCTGTTTACCGTGCTCTAGCTGTTTACGAGTCGCTTCATCTAGGTCAGATGCGAACTGAGCGAAAGCCGCCAATTCACGGTACTGAGCCAATGCAAGACGAATACCACCGCCAAGTTTTTTGACAATCTTAGTTTGTGCAGCACCACCAACACGAGAAACAGATACACCCGCATTCATCGCAGGACGAATACCAGAGTTAAATGCACTTGTTTCTAAGAATATCTGGCCATCTGTGATGGAGATAACGTTAGTTGGTACGAATGCAGATACGTCACCACCTTGGGTTTCAATGATAGGAAGCGCAGTCAAAGAACCCGTCTTACCTTTCACTTCACCGTTAGTGAATTTTTCTACATAGTCAACGTTTACACGAGACGCACGCTCAAGAAGACGAGAGTGAAGATAGAAAACATCACCTGGGTAGGCTTCACGACCTGGCGGACGACGAAGAAGCAAAGATATTTGACGGTAAGCCCAAGCTTGTTTCGTCAAATCATCATAAATGATTAACGCATCTTCACCGCGATCACGGAAATATTCACCCATAGTACAGCCAGTGTATGGCGCTAAATAAAGCATAGACGCTGGATCAGATGCACCTGCTGCAACAACAGTGGTGTATTCCATTGCGCCAGCTTCTTCAAGCTTACGTACTACGTTTGCAATCGTAGATTGTTTTTGGCCAATCGCAACGTACACACATTTAATACCACTGCTTTTTTGAGCAATGATGGTGTCAATTGCCAATGCTGTTTTACCAATTTGACGGTCACCGATGATCAACTCACGTTGACCACGACCGATTGGCACCATGGCATCGATTGCTTTATAACCGGTTTGAATTGGTTGATCTACTGACTGACGTTCGATAACGCCTGGAGCCACTTTTTCAACTTTATCAGTAAGTTTTGCATTGATATCGCCTTTGCCGTCGATTGGGTTACCCAATGCATCAACAACGCGACCTAGCAATTCAGGACCGATTGGAACTTCCAAAATACGGCCTGTACATTTAACTTTTTGACCTTCAACAAGGTCTTGGTAATTACCTAGTACAACAGCACCTACAGAGTCACGCTCTAGGTTCAATGCCATACCGTAAATACCGCCAGGGAATTCAATCATTTCCCCGTACATAACATCTGCCAAGCCATGGATCAGAACGATACCGTCTGCCACGCTGACAATTGTGCCCTCATTCTGGGCATCAGAAGTAACATCGAGGTTGTCGATGCGCTTCTTAATAATCTCGCTGATCTCAGATGGATTCAGTTGCTGCATGCTAAATTCCTCAACCCTGGTTTCGATTTAACGAAACGCTAGGAGTTTATCGCCTCGGACAGTTTCGCTAATTTACCGCGTACTGAACCGTCGATGATTAAGTCACCTGTACGTATAACCACGCCACCAATCAGGCTCGCGTCAGTTTCATTGGTCAAGTTAACCTTACGGTCCAACTTTTTACTCAATGAATCGGCTAATGCTTGTGCTTGCTCAGCTGATAATTCGAAGGCAGACGTAAAGTTTACATTTACGGCTTTTTCAAAATTCAGTTTAAACTGTAAAAACAAATCAGAGATTGCTGGAATAAGTGATAAACGCTTATTTTCAGCAAGGGTTAGTAAAAAAGCTTTCCCTTGTTCTGTTGTTGTTTCTGCACAGACATCAGCCAGAGCGTTTGCCTTCTCTTCCGCACTAAAAGCTGGGTTCTCAAGCGCTTTCTTAAGTTTAGGCTCTAAAGTAACAGCGGCTAATGTGTTTAACATCTCAGCCCATTCTGCTACTTGGCCTTTCTCTCGAGCAACTTCGAAAACCGCTTTCGCGTACGGTCGCGCGACTGTTTTTAATTCAGCCATTAGACCCTCGCTTAAAGCTCTTTAGCGAGCTGTTCAACGATCTCGCTATGTGCTTTCTCGTCAATGGTGGTTCCTAAGATTTTCTCGGCGCCAGCAAAGGCAAGAACGGAAACTTGAGCACGCAATGCTTCTTTAGCACGCAATACATCTTGTTCAATTTCTGCTTGAGCTGCTTGACGCAAGCGTTTGCCATCAGCAATCACTTGTTCTTTCGCCTCTTCAATCATTTGGTTCGCACGTTTATTGGCTTGTTCAATTATATCGGCCGCATTATCTTTGCTTTCACGTAGTAATTGATTGGCTTGTTCTTGTGCCAATTCAAGATCACGTGAAGCACGATTTGCTGCTTCTAAACCGTCTGCGATTTTTTTGCTACGCTCTTCGAGCGCTGCAATCACTGGAGGCCACACGAACTTTATGCAGAACCAGACAAAAAAAGCAAACGAGATAGCTTGGCCTATAAGTGTGAGATTTAAATTCACGCTAATATCCTCGCTCTAAGTCGTTTAAAAAAGTTTTCCATTTAATTCGAAAACTTAGCCAGCAACCTGAGCAAGGAAAGGGTTCGCGAATGTAAAGAACAAAGCGATACCAACACCGATCATAGATACAGCATCCAAAAGACCTGCAACGATGAACATTTTCGTTTGTAACATTGGTGCAAGTTCTGGCTGACGCGCACTTGCTTCAAGGAATTTACCACCTAAGATGGCAAAACCAATTGCTGTTCCCAATGCAGCAAAACCAATTAGCATTGCTACTGCGATTGCGGTCATACTTACTACTAGTTCCATTTTAACTCCTAACTTTACAGTTTAATTTAAAGGTTTAAAAAACAAGGGTATTACAAAATCATTAGTGTTCTTCGTGCGCCATACTTAGATAAACAATGGTAAGCATCATAAAGATAAAGGCTTGCAAAGTAATAACTAAGATATGGAAGATTGCCCATGGTACAGAGAGCGCCCATTGTGCGAACCAAGGTAGCACAGCAATCAAAATAAAAATCAATTCACCTGCATAAAGGTTACCGAATAAACGTAACGCTAAAGACACAGGTTTTGCTAGCAATCCAACCATTTCCAACACAAAGTTAAATGGAATCATGATTGGCGTATTAAAAGGCTGTAATGTCAGCTCTTTTATAAAACCGCCCACACCTTTAATGCTAATGCTATAGAAGATAATCAAGGCAAAGACAGATAAAGACATACCCAACGCAGCGTTAATATCCGTCGTCGGTACAATCTTAAAGTAAGCTAAGCCAAATACGTCATGAGCGATTCTTGGTACAAAATCGACAGGAATTAAATCCATTAAGTTCATCAAGAAAATCCACACAAAAATCGTCAATGCTAATGGCGCAATGACCTTACTTTTGCCATGAAAACTTTCTTTTACTGAGGTATCAACGAACTCAACCATCATTTCCACAAAGTTTTGAAGACCACCAGGTGTTTCTGTTGACGCTTTTTTCGCAGCCATACGGAACAACCATATAAATAAAACACCAAGACCAATAGAGAACCCCATTGTATCTAAATGAATCGCCCAAAAGCCCATGTCCGCTGCTTGTTGAGATGTTTCCGCAATACCCCAGCTACCATCAGGATGCTGACCAAAGGTCAAATTCTGAAGGTGATGCTTTATGTATTCGGAAGCATTTGGATTTTCGCTCGCCATATTTACATCCACGCTTTCAATTATTAAAACTGTATTCCTTTCTGCTAACTAGTGTTTTAGCAGAACAGGACTGAGCCAATGGCTCAAAATTGCAAAACCGAAACCTGCAAAAAAATACTCTGCAGATAAAGGCGTTATCAGAAGAAAAACCAGCGACAATAAAACCGCTGTCATCACCAACTTACCGGCTTCTCCACGATAAAATGATCTAACGACACTTTTTGCTGAACGAACACCTTTATACCCAAAAACACGCCATACCATATAAAAGCTAGGTAAAACGCTGCATAAACTCCCGAGTAAAAAAGAATAGCCTCTCAGACCACCCGTTATGTAAAAAATTCCCAATGATATAAAAATAGTGAGTAAGAACTGCAATAACACAAAGCGGAATATAGCTCGCTTTCTTGCGCTTAGAATTGCGCTTGTACTGAGCGGCTTATTTGCTTCCATTATCCAACTCTCTATCTCGCACCGTAAAAGTGCAATCAATGTGATAATTTATAAAATTCGAGGCATTATATGGGTAATAGCTGTCGTGTTCAACTTAAAGTGAGCGGCAAAATGACTTTCTAGAAATCTCTTAAAAATACAAAAAATAACTTGTGAAAATAATTTATTTTACTTCTAAAAGCTCGCTAATCAAGAGTTCTAGATGTTCTGGGTTTCGATATTCAATCACCAACTTACCTTTTCCTTTAGCTGAAGGTTGGATCTTTACTGCAGCGTTGATCTTCTGACTGATTTTTTCAGCCTCTGCACTTAAATCAGGCAGAGAAGGTTTATTATTTTCAACTTTATCAGTGACTTGAAAGTTCTTAACAAGCCTTTCTGTTTCACGAACAGATAAGGATTTCGTCACCACTTGAGAAGCGGCTTGGATTTGTTTGTCATGCTCCAAAGGCAAAAGCGCTCTGGCATGCCCCATCTCAATATCACCATGCTCTAACAAACGGCGAACTTCTGGAGTTAAACCTAATAAACGCAGCAAATTCGCTACTGTAGAGCGAGATTTACCCACTGTATCAGCAACTTCTTGCTGAGTTAAATTAAAGTCTTCAATCAATCTTTGCAACGCTAATGCTTCTTCAACAGGGTTTAAATCTTCCCTTTGGATGTTTTCGATTAGTGCTAATACTACAGCGTCTGCGTCTTCAACATGACGAATAATAACGGGAACTTGTGTTAAATCGGCTAATTTTGCCGCGCGCCAACGGCGTTCACCGGCAATAATTTCATACTGATTATGACCATTTGGGCGCACCACAATAGGCTGCATAATACCTTGAGTTCGAATAGAAGATGCTAAGTCTTCCAGTTGTGCGGAATTCATATCACGACGAGGTTGAAACTTACCTTTTGACAACCAATCAACAGGCAAATAGGTTAACCCCTTAATTTGATCGTCAGAACCATTCTCCACTTCTTTTGTTGCAGTGGCTTGTGGTGCTAATAAGGCATCTAAGCCGCGACCTAGACCTCTTTTTTTCATCGTCATTTCATTAACCTTAATTGATATGAAAATATGCCGTTAAGGCAATCATCAAACTACACACTTTCTGATAAATTCACCGGCTAATGCTAAGTAAGCAATTGCACCACGAGATTGCTTTTCGTAATGCAAAACAGGTAAACCATAACTTGGAGACTCGGCTAAGCGAATGTTTCTTGGTATGACTGTGTCATATACTTTTTCGCCAAAATATTTATGAAGCTGGCTAGAAACATCGTGAGTCAGACTAGGGCGAGGATCATACATGGTTCGTAAAATACCTTCGACCTCCAATGATGGATTTAATGCTTGAGTAATACGTTCAATGGTTTGTAATAGCGCAGTTAAACCTTCCAAAGCGTAATACTCACACTGAACAGGAATCAATACCCCTTGAGACGCAGCTAAAGCATTAACCGTCAACATATTCAAAGATGGCGGGCAATCGAGCAGAATATAATCAAAGTCATTATCGACTTCATACAGCCCTGCTCTCAAGCGCGTTTCCTTACTTGGTAGATCTAACAAAGCCACTTCTGCACCAGTTAGATCACCGTTTGCAGGCAGTACCCAATATTCACTTGGAGTACTTTTTTTCATCACTTCTTTTACGCCATGCGTTCCAACTAAGACATCAAATACACTTGTCTCTAATTCTTCTTTTGTTAGCCCGCTTCCGGTCGTAGCGTTACCTTGAGGGTCAAGATCAATAAGCAAAACTCGACGCTTCATTGCGGCAAGAGAAGCCGCCAAATTAACACAGGTAGTGGTTTTTCCCACACCACCTTTTTGATTGGTAACTGCGATGATCTTAGCCATTCTTTATCCTTTACGTGTCATCACTACCATATGACGCTCCGCTTGAATATTTGGCACATTGAGAGGTTCTGTCAAAATAACATCAACCTCTTTTGGTAATGCCGCGATTTCATCACTAGGATAAACCCCTTTCATGGCTAAAAAATTACCAGTTTCTTTAGGCAGAGGTAAAGTCCAGTTAATCATGTCTTGTAACGAAGCAAAGGCTCGAGAAATGACGTGATCATACTCACCTTGATGAGGATATTTTTCAACTCTTTCATTCGCTACTATGGCGTTATTGATACCTAACTCCATTTTCACTTGAGTTAAAAAACGAGTCTTTTTTCCGTTACTGTCTAACAAGGTAAATTGTTTGTCAGGATAACATATTGCAAGGACCATACCGGGTAAACCAGGCCCAGTACCAACATCGATAATTTTTTCACCTGTTATGTAGGGTAAAGTCGCTAAACTATCCAATAGATGCAATGTGATCATTTGCTCGGTATCACGAATCGCGGTCAGGTTGTAAGCCTTATTCCACTTTTCAAGCATGGCCAAATAATGAACAAGTGTCTGAATTGTTTCATCAGATAAAGAAGCGCCCATTTCTAGGGCGCCTTTTTGAATGGTGTCAAAATGTGTCACTGTCGATCCATTTCTACAAATTATTAACGGACGATGATTCTAGGCAGTTTTTTGTGCAATGGCACGTTTTTTCAAATGAATCAAAAGTAAAGAAACTGCAGCTGGAGTGACACCCTGAATACGAGATGCCGCAGCTAACGTTTCTGGTCGAACTTGGTTCAGCTTCTGCTTCACCTCATTCGACAAGCCTTCCATACTGCTGTAATCCAAATCAACAGGCAACGGAGTGCTTTCTTGTCGACGTAAACGATCAATATCTTCTGCTTGACGGGCAATATAACCTGCGTATTTCACGGCAATTTGAACTTGTTCAGAAACTTGCTCATCAACCGCTTCTTCAGGAGCATTTTTCAAATTAACCACATCGGAATAAACAATATTTGGACGCTTAAGTAAATCCAACAAGCTGTATTCATGAGTAATAGGCGTTTCAAGCTTTGGATTGATGATCTCTGCCTCTGGTGATTTAGGCACAATCCAGCTGGATTTAAGACGCTGAGTTTCAACTTCTATTGCTTCACGCTTTTTGCAAAACGCTGCCCAACGCTCATCAGAAACCAAGCCAAGTTCGCGTCCTTTTTCAGTTAAACGCATGTCGGCATTGTCTTCTCGAAGAATCAAACGATATTCCGCACGACTAGTAAACATACGATAAGGTTCTTTCGTTCCCATAGTAATAAGATCGTCCACCAGCACACCAAGGTACGCTTCATCACGTCTAGGCGTCCAAGCGTCTTTGTCTTGAGCCAGTAATGCTGCGTTCATTCCGGCTAATAAACCTTGGGCGCCAGCTTCTTCATAACCTGTCGTACCGTTGATTTGTCCCGCAAAAAACAAACCTGGCATGTGTTTGGTTTCTAACGAATATTTTAGATCTTGAGGGTTGAAATAGTCGTACTCAATAGCGTATCCAGGGCGAATAATATGAGCATTTTCCATACCTTTCATTGAGCGAACAAGTTCAATTTGCACGTCAAACGGTAAAGACGTCGAAATACCATTTGGGTAAAGTTCGTGTGTGGTTAAACCTTCCGGTTCAATGAAGATTTGATGTGAATTTTTATCGGCAAAGCGAACAATTTTATCTTCAATTGAAGGACAGTAACGAGGGCCAACACCTTCAATCACACCCGTGTACATAGGAGATCTATCCATTCCAGAACGAATAATGTCATGAGTACGTTCATTGGTATGAGTGATAAAACATTCGATTTGGCGCGGGTGCATTACACGGTTGCCCATGTAAGACATAACTGGCGTTATATCATCACCTGGTTGTGCCTGCATTTGAGAAAAATCAACAGAACGAGCATCAATTCGAGGTGGTGTGCCTGTTTTTAAGCGATCAACTCGAAATGGTAAAGCACGTAGCTTTTCTGCTAAACCAATAGATGGAGGGTCACCTGCTCGGCCACCAGAATGATTTTCTAAACCTATATGTATAATGCCGCCTAAAAAAGTGCCTGCCGTTAATACAACGGTTTTACTGTTAAAGCGTATTCCAGTTTGAGTAATAACACCACGAGCAGCGCCATCTTCAACAATCAGATCTTCAGCAGATTGTTGGAAAAGCCACAAGTTTTCTTGGTTCTCTAATTTATGACGAATCGCAGCTTTATATAGAATACGGTCAGCTTGAGCACGAGTTGCTCGAACAGCAGGGCCTTTTCGAGAGTTTAAGGTTCTAAATTGAATGCCAGCTTGATCTGTGGCTAAAGCCATAGCGCCATCTAACGCATCTATTTCTTTTACAAGATGTGATTTTCCTATACCCCCAATAGCAGGGTTACAAGACATTTGCCCTAAAGTTTCAATGTTGTGGGAAAGTAATAATGTTTTGACGCCCATGCGAGCAGCAGCTAAAGCCGCTTCTGTACCAGCATGTCCACCACCAACCACAATTACATCAAAACGACTTGGGAAATCCACAGGAACCTCGGTATTACTATATAAACAGGAAAAATGAATAAAAAACGATCAACGCTTGATTAGGCCGCTTAGTATATAGGCAAATTTTTAAAAAGAAAGCGATCGAATTCTCGAGCTCCGGTCATCAATATTAATATATATAAGTAAATATATAAGATCTTTTATGTCTGTTATGTTTATATAGCAAGATAAAATCTGTATATAACTCTTATTTTATCTTATATATCATTACTCTATGTGAATAATATCTTGTTAATCAAACCCTTCTCTTCCTGTGTTGTGGATAACCTATTCCTGTGTATAAAATTACTACTTATACACTCTGTGAATTTTCTTTCTAAGTTG
Organism: Marinomonas sp. 5E14-1; assembly: GCF_039939215.1. Taxonomy (NCBI): domain Bacteria; kingdom Pseudomonadati; phylum Pseudomonadota; class Gammaproteobacteria; order Oceanospirillales; family Oceanospirillaceae; genus Marinomonas; species Marinomonas sp. 5E14-1. The sequence goes on from NZ_JBDXMW010000006.1 coordinate 140,286, forward strand.
TTAAAAACTGTGCAAAACTTCTTATCAATCTATTACCGTATTTATCAACAGATAGAATAAAATGTTTTATAAAATTTAACTTTTTGTTTTTTATAGACTTTATGTATATTTTAGAAGGTTTTATCGGGAGGAATTCAAAAAAATAATCCACAAGTAAAAAAATAAAAAAATTTGCTATTGGAACGAAGTAAGTAACTTAATGAAAGTGGATAATGTTAAGAAACGCTGATTTGTATGGCTTTTTCGTCATGTGCGCAAAAAGAGAGATTCTTTCTACTGTCTTTTTTTATTATGAGTAACTTGGATCTTATTGGGAGACGGTTAAAAAATTAGATTGGACACACATGATGTAGTCAGCACTTCTCAATAAATCTAGATCCAAATTTGATTTTATTAGACGACTGGTCTAAATTTCTTTGATCTAACTTTTTCCCGATAGGTTATTTTATTGTCCAATTTAGTTGATGAGACACAGATCATGAGTGGTTTGCCAAGTAAACCGCGCCGTGGTCGTCCAAAAAAGCAATCAAGCGGTACATTTGATACTCGCGAGTCTTTATTACGAGCTGGTATGCAAATTTTGACTGAAACAGGCTTTATAAACAGTGGGATTGATCCCATTCTAAAATCAGTTGGTGTTCCAAAAGGTTCTTTTTACCACTACTTTTCCAGTAAAGAAGCTTTCGGTATTGCTGTGCTTGAACGATACAGCCGCTATTTTGAAAACAAGTTAGATAAATTTTTACTGGATGATGCTTTTACGCCTTTGGAGCGGCTACGAAATTTTGCTCAAGACGCTGAAAATGGGATTATTCGTCATGATTTTAAGCGAGGCTGCTTAGTCGGAAATTTAGAACAAGAGTCCATTTTATTGTCGGATATTTTTCGTCAGCGCTTACAAGAAACCTATTTAAGTTGGCAAAATCGCGTCGCGGATTGCTTAGCAGAAGGCCAAAAGCAAAAAGAAGTGACGAGTGAGCAGACTACAGAAGGTATGTCACAAATTTTCTGGATTGGTTGGGAAGGTGCCGTTCATCGTGCTCGATTGGTGAAAAGTACTCAGCCATTATCCGCTTTCTTAGATTTTTTCATACATACAATACAGCAAGGTAAGTAACATTTTTTAGAAGCTAAGTTATCACTTAGCTTTTTTTGATAATTAAATAGACGATCGGTCTAAAATTAGAGGTTTTTATGTTTAAAGGTTTATTAATAACTCAAAAAGACAAACCACAATTATCTCAAGTCGTTGATATAAATGAAGATCAACTGCCTGAAGGCGACGTATTGGTTGATGTTCATTACAGCACATTAAATTATAAAGATGGTTTGGCAATCACAGGTAAAGCGCCTGTTGTACGTTCTTTTCCTATGGTTCCTGGTATTGATTTAGTTGGTCAGGTGAATCATTGCTATTCTACTGCTTTTAACCAAGGTGATTGGGTTTTACTAAATGGGTTTGGTGTCGGTGAAGCCCATTGGGGCGGATTGGCTGAAAAAGCCAAACTCAAAAGTGATTGGTTGATTCCTTTGCCTAAAGGTATAGATCCAAAGCAAGCTATGATGATAGGTACAGCAGGTTATACCGCGATGCTTTCTGTTTTAGCACTTGAAAAACAAGATGTTACACCTGATTTAGGTGAGATATTAGTAACGGGAGCTAATGGTGGTGTGGGAAGTTTTGCGATTCGCTTACTGCATAGACTAGGTTATCGCGTTGTCGCTTCAACTGGGCGAATGGAACAAACAGATTATCTGACGTTTTTAGGAGCCAATGAAATCATCGATCGAGCGACATTATCTGAACCGGGTAAACCGCTTCAAAAAGAGCGTTGGGCTGGCGTTATTGATTGTGTTGGTAGTCATACTCTTGCTAATGCTTGTGCGAGCACTAAATATGGCGGTGTTGTCATTTCTTGCGGACTTGCACAAGGAATGGACTTCCCTGCTTCTGTCGCGCCTTTTATTCTTAGAGGTGTGCGTTTAATTGGTATCGACAGTGTTATGCGACCAAAAGCAGATCGTATTGAAGCATGGCAAAGATTAAGCGAATTACTAACAGTACAAGATTATGATGCCATTAGTACAGAGATCGAATTGGACGATGTCGTAGAAACGGCCTATAAATTGCTTGATGGTAAAGTACGTGGCCGAGTTTTAGTGAAGATTAAAAATTAATAAACGACTTGGCTTCTTCTCTTTAATTGCCGAGAAAAGGACGAATATGAAAATTATTATTGCGCCAGACTCTTTTAAAGAAAGCCTAACGGCTTTAGAAGTTGCTAAGGCTATTGAAATCGGCTTTCGCTATATTTTCCCGGATGGAGAATACATTAAAGTACCTATGGCTGACGGCGGTGAAGGAACCGTTCAATCTATGGTTGATGCCACTCAAGGTTATTTTGTTGATCTTGAAGTGACTGGGCCATTGGGTAATAAAGTCATGGCGCAATACGGTATTTTAGGAGTCAAAGAAGGAGGATTGGCAACCACAGCCGTGATTGAAATGGCTTCGGCTTCTGGTTTGCACTTGGTGCCAAGAGAGCAAAGAAATCCTCTTTACACCACCAGCTTTGGTACAGGTGAACTGATCAAAGACGCGTTAGATCGAGGGATTAAACACATCGTTCTCGGGCTCGGTGGTAGTGCAACGAATGATGCTGGTGCAGGATTAGCACAAGCACTCGGTGTCCAGTTTAAAGATGCTAAAGGTCAAGAACTTGCTTTTGGTGGTGAAGCACTTGCCCAACTCAAGACCATTGATACCTCTCAAATTCACCCTTTATTGTCCCAATGTCAGATAGATGTTGCTTGTGATGTAGATAACCCTTTATGTGGCGGGCGTGGTGCATCTGCTATTTTTGGCCCTCAAAAAGGGGCTACGCCAGAAATTGTCGCTTTGTTAGATAATACTTTGGGATATTTTGCTGATGTTATCGCGGAATCAGGTTTTGAAGATCATCGTTTAGAATCTGGTGCTGGTGCAGCAGGCGGCATGGGGTTAGGTGTAAAAACCTTCTTAAATGCTACCTTAAAACCTGGCATCGAAATTGTCATGGAAACCGTTGGATTCGCGGATACATTAGAAGGCGCGGATTTAGTAATTACAGGTGAAGGGCGAATTGATGGGCAAACGGTTTTTGGTAAAACCCCAATGGGCGTTTTAAAACAAGCCAACCTGAAAAACGTCTCGACCATTGGGATTGCAGGCAGTTTAGGTAAAGACGCTGATGCGATCTTAAGTCATGGAATGTTAGCCATTTTTCCCATTATTCCGGCTTTAGACAGCCTAGATAATGTGTTGGCTCAAGCTGAAGTGAACTTGATTAACTCATCACGAAATATTGCATCCATGCTAAAGCTAGGGCAAAACCTCAGCTAATGGTCATTAACTGAGGTTTTCCAAGTTATTTCCCGATACAGAATGAACCAAAAATGCGCCCAAGCAAATCATCACTGGTGAATGCACCGGTGATTTCGCTTAATGCTTGTTGTGCTTCTTTTAGGTCTTCAGCCAATAACTCCCCTGCTCCGTAGCCATGTAATTGCTCATCACCAGCATCAAGGAATCGCTTCGCTTTGTTAAGCGCTTCTATGTGTCGACGACGGGCAATAAAACCACCTTCTGTGGTGCTGTCGAAGCCCATAACAGCTTTTAAATGTTCCGTCAGATCAGAAACACCCTCACCTGTTTTTGCTGATAGAGAGACCACAGAGACGTCTTGAACAGTTTCTATACCAGTACTTTCTTTGGTCAAATCTACTTTATTACGTACCAGTGTTAAATGGCTGGTATCACCAAGTTTTTCCATAAACTCAGGCCAGATTTCATTTGGGTCTTTCGAATCAATGGATTGGCTGTCGAGCATCATCAAAATGCGATCGGCTTTATTGATTTCGTCCCATGCGCGCTGAATACCAATGCGCTCCACTTCGTCTGGACTATCTCGTAAACCTGCAGTATCTATGATGTGCAAAGGCATGCCATCAAGGTGAATATGTTCACGTAAAACATCACGAGTTGTGCCTTCAATGTTAGTGACAATGGCAGATTCTTTACCTGATAAAGCATTCAATAAGCTGGATTTACCAGCATTTGGGCGGCCAGCGATAACAACGTTCATACCTTCACGAATCAAAGCGCCTTGATTGGCTTCTTTCAGGACGGTTTGTAACTTTGCTTGAATACCAGAAAGTTCGCTGGCGACTTTGCCGTCGCCAATAAAATCGATTTCTTCTTCAGGAAAATCAATTGCCGCTTCTACGTAAATTCGTAGATGAATTAAGGCTTCAACCAATTCTTCGACACGCTTAGAGAAGGCTCCTTGTAAAGAACGTAAAGCACATTTTGCGGCTTGCTCTGAAGTACTGTCGATTAAATCTGCAATGGCTTCTGCTTGGGTTAAGTCCATTTTGTCGTTCATGAAAGCTCGTTCAGAGAATTCACCTGGACGCGCCAAACGGGCACCAAGCGCCACACAATGGCTTAACAGCATGTCCATAATAACGGGGCCGCCATGACCTTGAAGTTCAAAAACGTCTTCACCCGTAAAGGAGTTTGGCCCTGGGAAATACAAAGCCAATCCCATATCAAGCTGCTCGCTATTTGCGTCTCTAAATGGCATATAATGGGCATAACGAGGAGTTGGTTCAAAGCCAACAATTTGTTTCGCGATTGCTAGGCTTTTTGGCCCTGATAAACGAATTATCCCTACGCCACCTCGGCCAGGAGCGGTGGCTTGCGCGGCAATAGTGTCTTGGTCTGTGGCGTATTGGAAATCAGTCATAATTAAACTCTGTGCGGTAAAACAGGAATATTAGCCATTGTCCGTTAGCAAGGAAGTGATGGCAATCTAAACGTAAAAAAGGCCTCCTAAAGGAAGCCTTTTCTTATCAAAACTTAATGTCACTCTTTGGTGTATTAGGCTTCTTTTTCAATGCGTTTGGTAATGATGTACTGCTGTACAATCGACAAAGTATTGTTACATACCCAGTACAGAACCAAACCAGATGGGAACCATAAAAAGAAGAAAGTAAATGCGATTGGCATGATCTTCATGATTCTAGCTTGCATTGGATCTGGCGGTGTTGGGTTCAGCATTTGTTGTCCCAACATACTCACACCCATCAAAATAGGCAGTACAAAGAATGGGTCCATTGCTGACAAGTCATTAATCCATAAGAAGAATGGTGCATGACGTAGTTCAACCGACTCCATTAATACCCAGTATAGAGAAAGGAAAACTGGCATTTGTACTAAGATAGGTAAGCAGCCACCCAACGGATTAATTTTTTCTTTCTTATACAAAGACATCATTTCTTGCGACATTTTCTGACGGTCATCGCCATACTGTTCTTTCAGCTTGGCAATTTCAGGTCCGAATTTACGCATTTTGGCCATAGAGCGGTAACTTGCTGCAGAAAGCTTGAAGAAGATGGCTTTCACACATACTACGATCAAGATGATAGCCACACCCCAGTTGATCACAACAGATTGAATTGCTGTTAGTAACCAGAATAAAGGCTTAGCCAACCACCATAACCAACCGTAATCTACGGTTAAGTCTAGGTTTTCAGCTGTCTCTTCAAGTTGATCTTGTAGTTTTGGACCAACGTAAAACGTAGATGCCAAAGTACCTTGTTTACCTGGTGCAATTTCAACTGCTGAACCTGTAAAGCCAATAATGTTGAAACCATTATTTGTACGAGCTTGCAGTGTTACTTTTTGGCCTTGCTCAGGAACCCAAGCAGAAACAAAGTAATGTTGTAAGATAGCGACCCAACCCTGAGTAGTTGATTTCTTAACAGGATCTTCTTCCATGTCAGAAAAAGAGATCTTGTTGTACTTATTTTCTTCATCAGAAATCGCGCCACCAAGGTAAGGCTGTAACCCCATACCACTTGCTTGGCTTGGATCTTCTGAATTATCACGTTTAATTTGAGCAAATAAGTTACCAATCCAAACATCGGAAGAAGCATTATCAACGGTAATTAGCTGACGAATACGGTATTTACCTTTCGTGAAGCGGAAGGTTTTGGTGTATTTCACGCCTTTTACGTCTGTGTAATACAGGTTCACATCAAGAGAATCTTCACCATCCATCAAACTATAGGATGTTTGCTCTGATTGATAAACCGGGCGACCTTCTGTTGAAGCGTCTGGACCGTTTTTACCAATCAAACCACTTTGCGTAATATAAGTACGTTCAGTGTTGTCTTCTAAGATGACGAAAGAGTCGGGCTGGCCTAATTCTTTTTTGTAATTCAGCAATGCTGCTTTAACAAGGTCACCACCAATCGGGTTAATAGCAACACGAAGCATATCGGTTGTTACTTCAATGAGCTTTCCTGGTGCAACAGTGGTTACATTCTGAGGAATTTCGGCATTGGTGTCGGTTGTGCTTTGAGATGCTAAAGGCAAATCATCGCTAACTTGAGAGTTTGTTTCGGTTTGAGTGCTTTGAGCTACGCTTTGAGTCGACTGAGGACCATAATCTTGGCTCCACTGTAAAAACAGCAGGTAGCCACTGATAAAAAGCGCACCCCATAAAAAGTAACGTCTGAAATCCATGGTATTCAACTAATTTGTTTGGTTGGACAATAGGTTCAGAGAACCCTGATTAAAATCACGCGTTATTAAAACAGCCTTTGGCAGTTTTTTCAGCCTATTTTTGCTTAGAGTGCTCGCGTTTTTTATTTTGAGATGGTTTTAGCGCTTTTTTTGCTAGTTGGCTCCATGCTTTATCGAGTCGACTGTGCAAATTAGGGTTATCCAGCTCTTTGATTCCTTGGCGCGCCAAGAAAACAATATCGAGACCTGCAAGAGGGTTTTTATGGTGACGAAAAGAATCACGCACCAAACGTTTGATACGATTCCTGCCTACAGCGCGTTTATCCGTTTTTTTAGGCACAATAAGACCTAACCGAGTTTGGTTATCATCTCTTTTTCGTGCTAACAAAAGGAATTCGCCTGCAAAGACTTTTGCGGAGGTGTTATTAAAGACTGATTGATAATCCCCGGCATTCAGAAGTCTGACATGCCGGGGAAAACAATAATCATCGGTCATCAGCGTGTTTATGCGCTTAATACCTTACGGCCGCGAGCACGACGACGAGCGACGATTTGACGTCCGCTTTTAGTAGCCATACGAGCACGGAATCCGTGGTTACGTTTGCGTTTTAAAACGCTAGGTTGGAAAGTTCTTTTCATCGTTCTTCTCTCACTGAAGCAGTGTTTCAGTTTTGAGGGTTAGCGGTCGCCAAGCCTCTACATTTGATTGTTAAATCAGGGCGCGGATTTTAGAGCCTTTCCCCAGTAAATTCAATGCTTAACCTCGTTATTTTGTTAAATAAATAGGCACACAATCCATTACATGCTTATGCACAGACTTTTACCCCTTTAGTGGATAAAAAATTTTAAAAATCAAAAATATATCCACAGCTTCCGTTTTTTTTGAATTAATATGTATAAAAATCAGAGGGTTATTTTTAATATTTTTTGTGAGTAAGTTAAAAATAACAAAATTTTAAGTGTGCATAACCTAGTGCTTTATGCACAAAATATATTTTTTATCTACTGATGTGTATAACTTTAGGTGTTATAAACATTTTCTCGTGGAAGAAGTGTTTTGCTTTTATTCCATTTATATGTGGATAACTTAAATTGTCCGATGTAAAATCCGCTTCTTATCTGCCATTCAACTCAAGGAGTACGTCTACAGTGTCTTTGGAGCATTGGGATCTTTGTCTGCAGCGTTTGCAGGGGGAGTTTTCCACATCTCAGTTCAACACCTGGATTCGTCCATTACAGGCTGAAATGATGCCTAACGGAGAGTTGTGCCTAAGTGCGCCGAACCGATTTGTGTTGGATTGGGTGAGCAATAAATATCAAACGCGCATTAAAGAGCTATTGTCCGAATTTGCTGGCGATGGTCTTGCCCCTACATTAAAGCTTGAAGTCAAAGCGCAAAGTTTTGCACAAGCAGGCTCTATGTCACCGCCTCCTCCACCTGCTTCGAATGAACCCAGCCCTAGCCCTTTAAATAATGAAGTGGCGAGAGAGTCTGGCTATCGTCCTGGTTTTGGTTTAATGGATGATGAAGAAGGTACGCCTCACGCGGACCTTGAGTTTGAAGCACCGCTTACTCTTTCACCAACAGGCAAAGGACTCAGTGGTGATCTTGAACCTTATGAGCAAGGACAGCTGCCTTTGTCAGCGCCGAAGCGTAAGGTACAAGTAGAAGGTGGTATTAATCACGGAGCCAACCTGAATAACTCATTTACCTTTGATAACTTTGTTGAAGGTAAATCGAACCAGCTAGCTCATGCTGCCGCATTGCAAGTAGCAGAAAATCCAGGTGGTGCTTATAACCCACTCTTTATTTACGGTGGCGTTGGTCTGGGTAAAACTCACTTAATGCAAGCCGTTGGTACAGAGCTAATGCGCCATAACCCGAATGCGAAAGTGGTTTATCTGCATTCGGAGCGTTTTGTGGCGGACATGGTTAAAGCGTTGCAATTAAACGCCATTAATGACTTTAAACGTTACTATCGTTCAGTTGATGCTTTATTGATTGATGATATCCAGTTTTTTGCGGGTAAAGACCGAACACAAGAAGAATTTTTCCATACCTTCAACGCTTTGCTAGAAGGTGGTCAGCAAATGATTCTGACTTGTGACCGCTACCCGAAAGAAATTCAAGGTTTAGAAGACCGTTTGAAATCCCGCTTTGGTTGGGGATTAACGGTTGCTATTGAGCCGCCAGAACTGGAAACACGAGTTGCAATCTTAATGCGCAAAGCAGATGAAAGTGGTATTAAGTTATCCTATGATTCTGCTTTCTTTATCGCGCAGAAAATACGTTCTAATGTGCGAGAATTAGAAGGTGCTTTGAAACGTGTAATTGCCAACTCTCATTTTACGGGAAGAGCAATTACGCCAGATTTTGTCCGTGAATCATTAAAAGATCTTTTGGCCTTGCAAGATAAGTTGGTGAACATTGATAATATCCAACGAATTGTGGCGGAATATTACAAAATTAAGATCAGTGATTTGCTGTCTAAACGTCGAAGTCGTTCAGTTGCTCGCCCTCGCCAAGTGGCCATGTCATTAGCGAAAGAGCTTACGAATCACAGTTTGCCAGAAATTGGTGATGCATTTGGTGGTCGTGACCATACGACAGCCTTGCATGCGATTCGTAAAATTAAAGAACTGCAAGATACCGATTCCGATATCCGTGAAGATTACAAACAATTAATGCGAATTCTGACCACTTGATGGTCTAAGACTTTGAGTTTACGAGGAAAATAATGAAATTTTCAGTCGTCCGCGAGACACTTCTCAAGCCACTACAACTCGTAGCAGGTGTGGTAGAGCGCAAACAAACAATGCCAGTCTTGGCCAATGTTTTGGTAGAAGTTAAAGACCAAGTACTGACTTTAACTGGCTCAGATTTAGAAGTAGAGTTGATTGGCCATGTGCCACTAGATGAGTGTGAAGAAGGTCGTATTACGGTTCCTGCTCGTAAGCTAATGGATATTTGCAAAAGCCTACCAGACAGTGCTGTGATTGAGTTTACATTGGATGACCAAAAAGCCGTCATTCGTTCTGGCCGTTCACGTTTTAGTTTATCTACATTGCCCGCTGATGAATTCCCGAACATTCAAGACATGCAAGGTGACTTAACGGTTGCGATTGCACAAAACAGCGTACGCCGTTTAATCGACCGTACGGGTTTTGCTATGGCGAACCAAGACGTTCGTTATTACCTAAATGGCATGTTGCTAGAAGTAGCAGATGGCCAATTGCGCGTTGTTGCAACTGACGGACACCGCTTAGCAACAGCGGTTGAAGATGCTCAAGTATCTGGTGATTTGACGCAAGTTATTATGCCTCGTAAAGGCGTTTTAGAATTGAATCGCTTATTAAGCGATACAGATGATGTTGTTGAGTTATCAATAGGTACAAATCACATTCGTGCAAAAGTAGCGGATTATATTTTCACCTCTAAGCTGGTGGACGGTAAATTCCCTGATTATCATCGAGTGATTCCACGTAATAATGAGAAAATCGTCATTGCGGATCGTTTAGAGCTTCGCCAAGTATTCCTACGCGCTTCTATTTTATCGAATGAGAAATACCGCGGTGTTCGTCTGATTCTTTCCAATGGCATGTTGCAAGTGTTTGCGAACAACCCAGAGCAAGAAGAAGCAGAAGAATCCGTATTGGTTCAATATCAAGGCGATAACATCGAAGTAGGTTTTAATGTCGGTTACTTGCTTGATGTTCTTGGCGTTGTCGATACGCAAGAAGTACGCTTGTCATTAAACGATGCAAACAGCAGTGCTTTGATCGAAGAAGCTCAAAGCCATGCAGCACAATACGTTGTGATGCCAATGCGTCTCTAATAAGATGAATGAGCCCCCCCCGTTTGGCGTTTTATAACGTTAAAAGCCAAACGGGTCTTCCCTATCCTGATTAAGGTTTAAGCGTTATGCCACTGGTGCGTCTGGACATTTCTCATGTTCGCAACCTTTCAAGTGTGCGTTTTGAACCTTCACCTCAAGTAAATGTGATTGTTGGCAAAAATGGCAGTGGAAAAACTTCCATATTAGAAGCGATTCATCTGTTGTCTTTCGGCCGTTCTTTCCGTAGTCACAAACATAAAACCTACATTCAGCATGAAACAGAACATTGTTTGGTGTTTGCTCAGTTACATCAAGAGCATGGCAGTCCAATCCCCGTTGGTTTGCAGCGTCACCGTGATGGTCAAATTGATGTGCGTATTCAAGGTCAACGGGCGCAATCGGTTGTTGAGCTTGCCGAACGTCTTCCAGTACAGCTAATTAATCCTGATACTTTCCAATTATTAGAAGGTTCACCCAGCATCCGACGCCAATTTATCGACTGGGGAGCCTTCCATTTCGATAAAGATTTCATTCAGGCGTGGCGAGGGTGGCAAAAAGCATTAAAACAGCGGAATACCTTGCTCAGACGTGGTAAAATGTCGGACAGTTTATTAGCGGCATTCGATCAAGAATTAATTCGTCTTGGCGAGCAAGTGAACGAGTCTCGAAAAGCCTACGTTGAAAAGCTAATACCGCATTTTGTTCAGGTATTATCTTTATTAACAACTGAGCTCTCAGTCGATTTACAGTTTTTTCAAGGCTGGGATTCGCAGAAAAGCTTACAAATGGCAGTTGAGGCTGGACGTAGCCGAGATATTGAACTTGGTTACACTCATACTGGCCCGCAAAGAGCTGATTTAAGAGTAAAAACCCCAACGGGTGATGCGTTAGATACGCTGTCTCGTGGACAGCTTAAACTTGTGGTTTCAGCACTCAAAATTGCCCAAGGGCAATTGCTGATCGACATGGGGCGTCCTTTGGTGTTTTTGGTCGATGATTTGCCCGCTGAGTTAGACGCTAATCACAGACAGAAGCTCTGTCAGTTGTTGGAGTCGTTAGAGAGTCAAATTTTTATTACCAGTGTTGAGCCTGATACAACCGATTTTACTTGGGCCAACACAACAGACGTTCGCCAGTTTTTAATGAATAATGGCGAGCTGTCTTTATTGAGCAATGGTTTGCAGGAGAGTTAAATGAGTGAAAATAATTACGATTCGTCCAGTATCAAGGTGCTCAAAGGGCTAGATGCCGTACGTAAACGACCAGGAATGTACATTGGTGATACAGACGACGGTACTGGTTTGCACCACATGGTATTCGAAGTAGTCGATAATTCCATTGACGAAGCGTTAGCAGGTCACTGTGACACCATTACTGTTCTCATTCATCCAGACGAATCGATTTCTGTATCTGATAACGGCCGTGGTATCCCAGTCGATATGCATGAAGAAGAAGGCGTTTCCGCCGCCGAAGTTATCATGACGGTATTGCATGCCGGCGGTAAATTTGACGATAACTCTTATAAAGTATCTGGCGGTTTGCACGGTGTAGGTGTTTCGGTTGTAAATGCCCTATCTGAAAGTTTGACTCTGACTATTCGTAAGAATGGCAAAATCTACGAACAAAATTATGTACATGGTGTGCCACAAGCGCCATTGGCGATCGTTGGCGATACTGACGGCGCTGGTACAACGGTTCACTTCAAACCTTCAGCTGAGACCTTCAGCAATATTCTTTTCATCTACGATATTTTGGCGAAACGTCTTCGTGAACTATCATTCCTAAACTCTGGTGTGGCGATTCACTTGAAAGATGAGCGCAGCGGCAAAGAAGAATTCTTTAACTATGAAGGTGGTTTGCGTTCGTTTGTTGAGCATTTGAACACCAACAAAACGCCGATCAATGACATTTTTCACTTCATTTGCCAACGTGATGACCTAGAAGACGGTATCGCAGTAGAAGTGGCATTGCAGTGGAACGAAGGCTTCCAAGAAAACATTTATTGTTACACCAACAACATTCCTCAGCGCGATGGTGGAACACACTTAGCCGGCTTTCGTGGTGCTTTGACGCGTACTCTAAACAACTTCATTGAAAGTGAAGGCTTGGCGAAGAAGCAAAAAGTTGCAACAACAGGTGATGACAGCCGTGAAGGTTTAACAGCCATTGTGTCTGTGAAAGTACCAGATCCTAAATTCTCTTCTCAAACTAAAGACAAGCTGGTTTCCTCTGAAGTGAAAACCGCCGTTGAGCAAGAAATGGCGAAACGTTTTGCTGAATATCTTCTTGAGAAGCCAAACGAAGCGAAAATCATCGTCAACAAAATGATCGATGCCGCTCGTGCTCGTGAAGCCGCGCGTCGTGCTCGAGATATGACGCGTCGTAAAGGCGCATTGGACATTGCTGGTTTACCAGGTAAATTGGCCGACTGCCAGGAAAAAGACCCAGCGCTTTCTGAAATCTACCTAGTGGAGGGTGATTCCGCTGGAGGTTCTGCTAAGCAAGGTCGTGATCGTCGTACGCAAGCGATTTTGCCACTTAAAGGTAAAATCCTAAACGTCGAGAAGGCACGTTTTGACAAGATGTTATCTTCAGCAGAAGTCGGCACGCTGATTACCGCTTTAGGTTGCGGTATTGGCCGTGATGAATTCAACGCAGACAAACTTCGTTACCACAGCATCGTTATCATGACCGATGCCGATGTGGATGGATCGCACATTCGTACCCTACTTTTGACTTTCTTCTTCCGTCAAATGCCAGAGATCATCGAACGTGGTCATATCTTCATTGCTCAACCGCCTTTGTTCAAAATCAAACGTGGTAAGCAAGAGCAGTACATCAAAGATGAAGCGGCCTTGGATCAACACCTGATCGAAGTGGCTTTGGATGGGGCTCACATGCACGTAAACGAAGATGCTCCAGGCATTCAGGGTGAACCATTAGCGAAACTGGTTCGCGATTACATCAAAATTGAAGCAGACCTAGAACGTTTGGCTCGTGTGTATCCAAAAGATGTTATGAGTAAACTTCTGTATTGCAAACCACTTACTCAAGAAGATTTAGTGAAAGAAGATTTTGTTGCAGAATGGGTTGAAGCGATTCGTAGCCAAATGCCACAAGATGCGCGTACAGGCTTCCGTTTTGACTTCTCTGTTGAGAAAGACGAAGAGCGTAATATCTTCTTACCCGTTGTCGATATCATGTCTCACGGCGTATCAAACCGTTACCGCTTTGAAGGCACTTTCTTCAACTCGCCGGAGTACAAGCGCATCGTGACCATGGCAGAAACTGTTGAAGAATTGTTTGGTGATGAGTCTTATATTCAACGTGGTGAACGTCGTGAGCCAGTTAGCACAATCAGTGATATGAAAGCCTGGTTGATGAAAGAAGCGTCTCGTGGCATGACCATCCAACGATATAAAGGATTAGGTGAGATGAACCCAGAGCAACTTTGGGAAACCACAATGGACCCAGATGCTCGTCGTATGCTTCGCGTTACCATCGACGATGCTGTTGCCGCTGACCAAATGTTCACCACATTAATGGGTGACGAAGTGGAACCACGCCGTAACTTCATCCAAGACAACGCTTTAAGCGTCGCCAACCTAGACGTTTAATCGCCTTAAGGTTGAATCAAAAAAGCGGTTAGAGTGAAGACTCTAACCTCTTTTTTTGTGTCTTAAGATTATAAATACATCACTTTCATGTAGGGCAGATTACGGTCGTTCCTCCCTCATCTGTCCTACGTATTTAGGCCTCAACGATTCTCTAAGTATTTGAACGTGTCTACTAAAGTGTCGTGTGGTGTTTTAGGCTGGTAGCCGAGTTCTTTTTTGGCTTTTGAGATGTCATATTCTTGTTTCACGTTGAAGAACATGGTGACTTGGCTGGCGATCAGTTCGGCAGGCTTGCCGGTAATTTTTGCGCCTAACCCCAATACTCCTGATAAAACGTATAACAACCACTTCGGAAAAAAAGGTGGAGTTTTAACTTTAAGGCCAATGGATTTCGCGGCCGTTAGAATTTCCTCTAAAGAAGAGGAATGATCGTTGGCGAGAATATAGCGTTCGCCAGATGTGCCCTTTTCGGTCGCGGCCATCATGCCTTTTGCGACGTCACTAGGATCAACGAAGTTAAAAAAGAAGCTCGGGTTCATCGCCAGTTTATTGGTACGGATATTATCAATAAATTGCATGGTATCAGTTAAACGGCCGATGTTTGCGCCAACCATGGCAGAAGGCAGCACGGAAACCATCCACAGGTTATATTGTTTCGCTAGCTGCCATGCTCTTTTCTCAGATTCAATTTTGGAACGATAATAAGGATTAGATAAATCGTCATTCCAATTCTTTTCGGTTAATAATGTACCGTCGTGGCCAATAGCGGCAACAGAGCTCACATAAATTACTTTCTTTACTTTAGCTTTTGCAGCAGCTGCGAGCACAATTTCTGTACCTCGAATGTTTGCCTGAACAATTTCTTCTTCAGGATCTTTCGCCCAATGTTTAAACACCGCGGCGACATGATAAAGCACATCCACACCAAGTAAGGCCTTCTCCATGGAATCTTGATCTAGCATGTTGGCTTCAACGAGCTGGCAGTCTAAACCTGAAAAGATGCCTGCAGTTTTGCTGTCTCGTACGCCTGCACGAACCGTGTCACCTTTTTTAAGAAGTTCTCGTACGAGGTTGTTGCCTAAGTGGCCGTTTGCGCCTGTTACTAAGCTGATATTTGCCATTGTATTTATCCTTTATAAGTTACGATAAATAGAATGGTAAACCCGACCCTGAAGGGACGAGTCAACCTAGGTTTCAATATATTTTTTGTTTGGAATGATGGGGGTTGTAATTTAAGTGCCTGAGAAGACTTTTTGTAGCTCTGCTTGGAGGGATTTTAGTCCGCTGTCTTTTGCTCTTAAGGCTTGTTGTTCTGCTTTGATTTGATCTCTTTTACTGGTTATCAAATCATTGGCGAGATCAAGAGGAAAGCTCTGTTGTGCTTCTTTAGCAATGACCAAGGGCATTAATTCAGCCAGTTTAATCCCTAAACTTTGAGCCCGTTTTATGAGGGATATGACGACGATATGGTTTTGATCGTAAACTCGATAACTTCCAGATCGCTTAACATGGCGCAGCAATCCGATGTCTTCGTAGTGAAGAATGGCTTTTCTTGATGCGCCCGTTAATTGGCTTACCTTTCCTATATACATACTCGATCGCCTCAAATACAGAGACTTTCATGTTATGGCTAAGTATTTATTAACTCAAGACTTCTGGTTATTCATATTATATTTGCTCAGAATTATTTGGATCAGACAAAATGATGTATTCGCCATTTTTAGGGTCAGGTAAGGATGATAAATCATTGAGCGGTGTGGATTTATAGTAGGCGACAGCGGCTTTGATGGCGATCCAATGGGATACAATCAATATGTTCTTTCCCTTCTCTTTTGAAAAAATCGCCTGTAATTCAGAGACGACTCGCTCTTGTAGTTGTTGGTAGGTTTCTGCGCCGGCTAAATTGAATTTGTCTTGTTCTTGCCAAAAGTAATGGTATTGCTGAGGGTCAGATAACAAGGTTTCTGTCTTTGTTTTTCCTTCCCAAGGCCCAAGATTGATTTCTTTTAAGTTGTTTGAAATAACGACATCTATATCTTGTTGATCAATGATGAGTGCGAGAGTGTCTTGAGCTCGCTGTAAAGGGCTAACATAGGCTTTATGTATCTCATAGTCTTTTAAAGCTTGTCTCGCCTTTATCGCTTGTTCTTGGCCTTCTTTTGTTAGAGGTGAATTCTTATGGCCTTGCAGGCGATGCTCTTTATTCCACTCGGTTTGGCCGTGTCTAACTAGGAATATATTGGTAACTGCTGACATTTTTGTTCTGCTTTCTATTGGCTAGTAAAGGTAAAACGGCGCTCTTAGGCGCCGTTTTGTCTGCTCGTAATATCATGCTAAGTGATGATTATATTAACTTAAAAACTTTCATAGTAAATAGAGGATCGTTTTGCTCCGAGAGCTTCCAGTTCAGAGGTTAAATGATTCAAGAAGCTTGTTGGGCCGCAAAGATAGAAGTCTGCATTCAGATCGGGAACATAATGTTTAATCAGCTCTGCATTTATTCGGCCTTCTCGGTCGTAGTCTTTGCCAAGAATATCTTGTTCATTCGGCTGACTAAAAACAACATCCAATTGCAGGGCTTGATGCTGGTGCTGACAGGCTCTTACTTCATTGAGCAAAGGGACATTTTTGCCATTACGTGCTCCATAAAGAAAGAACACTGGCCATGACTTCTGTGTTTGAGTTAGCGAGTACAACATACTCATTAGTGGTGTGATACCAATGCCTGCGCTGATCAACATGATTGGTCTAGCAGGATATTTTAGAGTGAAATCACCACTGGGCTTTCGAGCTTCAATAATATCACCGACTTTAATGGTGTCATGTAAGTAGCTGGAACCTATGCCTTTTTCTTCCCGTTTCACACTGATGCGGTAGTGATCATCCATTGGTGAGTTAGAAAGGGAGTAAGTGCGTTCTATGGAAGACTTCCCTTCAAATACAGGCAGTGTTATTGGCAAATGCTGTCCTGCGTAAAAGCGAGGCAATGTATTCTCAGTAAGATGGAATGCAGTCAATTCAAATGAAGTAACAGATTCACTTTCAATTACTTTATTGGATACACGCAGACCACCTTTGATGTTATTAGCCAAACTCCAGCGTAAGGGCAAGATGGCTTTTAATTCGACGATCTCATCTATTTCAATGTTTAGCAGACGATGAGCGCCAGGGTGTTCTTGAATCTTATCAGAGTCCCAATCCACTTCGGCTCGCCCTGTTATTTGCAACATATTGCCTTTTTCAAAATCCAGAAACAGCAAACCGACTAAAGGGTTGAGAATAAGGTTTCCGATGGTATTGAAAAAGTTATTGCCTGAATAATCGGGCAGTACTAATTGGCGTTCATTGAGTACTTTCATAAAACCGGGCGAGCCACCTCGATGGGAAGCGTCCATACCATTTGATCTATGCTCGCCTTCTTCCTTGTAACCACTGCCAATAAACAAAGTATCGGCACAAGCAATCCACTTTTGCATGGATTCGGTTAATACGCTGTGACGCGTTGAGCTCATATCATCAACATTCGTTTCAGCATATTTCCAGGTACGCTCTGAAATATATTGAGGACAATTACCAAAGGATTGAGAAACTTCAAAGGTAATGCCTTTGCCATCATTTTTGGCGATAGAGCCAGTTGCCCTATTACGACGACGATTACCCAACTCAATACCAATAAGACCAATATCGGCACCTTCTACAAATGCCTCTTCTAAGGCATCGCCTTGAATTGGTTGCGTAGCAAAATGCAATGTTTTGTCATCGGGGAAATGCATAAAACCTTGTTTACCTGCTAATAACGTAACCCAAGGTTTGCCTTGTGAATCTAGTGCAGACACCACGGCAAAAGGCAACTCACTGAAAAAGAGTCTATGTTGCTCAATAAAGAAAGGACGAACAACTTTGGCTCCCCAATGAGCCATTTCTTCATACATTCCGACATGCTTCTGCACTTGTATTTCGCCTTTGTGGAAAGCAGAAGTCGTTTTTTTGGGGAGCGTCATATGAGTTTCCTTTATAACTTGATCAATTCAAGACGAATGTTTCCAGGAATACGGCACATCATGTGTTGTATTCCAGTATTACCAAGTGGCTCAGGTTCAAATTCAATGGTCACGTCATCACGAGCTACAAATTGTTCATGTAATTTAGCTAATTCGGTTGTTTCTGCAACACGTAAAGCAAAGTGATGTAAACCAAGATTCGCTTTACGATCAAATGGCGTAGCTGTTGCCGGATCTTCTGCCTGCCAAAGTGTCAGCATAATAGTCCCATCACTCACAAAAATAGCAGGATAAGCAGGTCTTTCATCGACCTTATTAAAACCGAGCGCTTCGATAAAAAAAGTACTTGCCGCTTTTACATCAGAAACAGTAAGACCAAGATGATGGATGCCTTGAGTATGTGCCATAGAGATACTTCCTATCTTTCAATAATTGGAGTTTTCAAAATATAACCATTAAAAACATAACCGTTATAAACTGCATTTAATGGTTATATTATAAATCCTTTTATAACCTGTAAAGATTATTTATAATGGTTAGTATGAATAATCACAAACCTTCCTTTATCTATCTCGGCAATAGCCTTGCTATGGATTTTATCAATACACAATTTGCGTCTCACGAAGAGATCGTGGAGCGATTGACGTGCTTTGGTGATATTCATCAATGGGCAGCTCAAACTGGGATTGAATTAGACGCTTGTCAGTGCGACTCAGAAATTGAGGCAGTCTGGGAGCTGAGGGGGGCAATAAAAACCTTGATGGGAAACAAAGTTAATCAACAGACATTTTCTCAAGAAGCAGTAAAAGTTGTGAACTCTTACCTTTGTCATGCGCCTAATCAGCAGCAGCTATTAGTTGTTAATGACGGCATGACACTACAGCCGTTATGTAAGAAATTAACGCTTAATCAACTACTTGGTAAAATTTCCCATGAGGCAGCAGAGCTGCTGACCTCATCGAAAAGTGAACAAATCAAAGCCTGCTCGAACGAAAGGTGCATCCTCATGTTTTTGGACACATCCCGTTCCAAAAAACGCCGCTGGTGCAGTATGGAGAGATGTGGCAACCGCGCCAAAGCCGCTAACTTTTATCATGCTCATAAAGCTAATGGCTAACGTTTCTGCGATTTTTGAGTAAAATTAGAATAAAGTACGCACCACCAATAATCGCTACCATGGTGCCAGCTGCGAGCTGATTTGGGTGAATAATAGTTTGTCCTAGCCAATCTGAAAATTGCAGTAGGATTGCGCCAAGTAAAGCAGAAACAGACAGTTGTGATAGGACTGTTCGAGCGCCCAAAAGGCTAGCTAAATGAGGCGCGACAATGCTGATAAAGACGATGGGGCCAAGTAAGGCGGTGACAGACGCACACAAAGCAGCGGCCAGCATGAGTAATAATATGAAGCTTGGTTGCACTGCAACGCCACGAGCGGCGGCGGTGACTTTTCCCATAGACATGAGAGTCAGCAGTTTATGGAAACTAAGACTCAATAGAATCAGCACACTACTCACAATACCTAATAGAATGGCTTGATCTGGTGTAACGCGGTAAGTTGATCCAGCAAGCCAACGTAAAATGTCGTAAACCTCATCTGTACCCTTCATCAAGCTAAACTGAACCAGTGTTTCTATTAAGGCAGATAATGCCACGCCAGTAAGTATCATAGGTGCGGCCGCGAAACGGAAACGACGACTTAAGAGAAGCAAAATAATCAAAGCGGCCATACTGCCAATAAAGGCAATCAGCGGGCCCAGTTGCCCCATACGAATACCAAAGTAAGTACTAAACCCTACCATGGCTAATACGGCGCCAGCGGAGAGGCCAAGCAAATCAGGGCTTGCCAATGGGTTGTGTATCAACCTTTGCATAATCACGCCAGATACGGCCATGGCAGCGCCAGCGGATAAAGCGGACAGTAAACGCGGCCACTTGAGTTCCCAGCTAAATTCACTGGGCAGCTGAAAGACAAATTGGTTGATCTTAAAGTGAGAAAAAACACCCAATAGAATAATCGTAATAAGTAAGGCAAAGACAAAAAATAAGCCTTTTCTACTCAGTTGCGATTGTCCGCGCATTGTCTGAAAGCTGGTATTCGCTTCTTGGTTTTTCTGACGCTGTATGAGCCAGATCAGCATAGGCGCGCCGAGTAATGCGGTAGCGAGTCCCGTTGGTACGATATCGAAACTAAATGTGCTGATTAGTAAGGCAAGATTATCGGCCATAACAAGTATTAAGGCACCAATTAGGCTTGACCAATATAACTCAGAAGTAGCCGTTCGAGCGCCAATTAAACGAGCTAAGTTTGGCGATACCAAACCTAAGAAGCCAATAATTCCCACCATCGTAATCGCGGCGGATAACATCCAAAGACCACATAACATTAGCACCAAGAAAAGAGCCGTTACATTCAAGCCTCGGCCTTTGGCACCACTTTGTCCTAGACGCAATAACGTCAACGGCTTTCCTGCGTAAAGTAAAATAAAAATACCAATCAAACAGTGTGGCCACAACCAATGAAACTTATCCCAGCCATTTTGGCTAAGATCCCCTGCTCCCCAGATAAAGAGGTTTTGGGCGTACTCTTGATTTAATAAAATGAGCGCAATGGTAATGGCGCCAAATAACAAATTAACAGCCATACCAGATAGAACAATAGATAAGCCTGTTAATTGGTGAATACCGCTAATTAAGAGCACCAAAGAAAGCGCCAGTATGGAACCTGTCATAGCGGCCATTGCTTGATAATGAGTTTGGCCTTCTGGCCAAGCAATAGACAAAACAATCAAACCTAACCAAGCGCCACCAGATGTACCAAGAGTGGAAGGAGACAGCAGTGGATTACGTGTGAGTTGTTGAATGACGCTGCCAATCAAGCCAATACTGCTTCCTACTAACAATGCCATTGCTAATCTTGGCAAGCGTGAAAAAGCCCAATCAATTTGGTCGAAGTCTTGTTCTACATGGCCCTGAAGTATTTGCCACTGCGTCATCAGGCTAAGATTTGAATCAATTTGCAAAAAACTAAAAGCAAACAAACACAGAGCAATAACCGCTCCGTATTTTGATCTATTACTCATGGTGCTCATATTTACCAGTACTGTTTTAGTTGGGGAGTGACAGCAATGCGTCTGTCATGGCTTCAGCTAAGTATTGGAGCGACATAGCGCCACCATATGTCCAAGTGGATGCAATTGAGGCTACTTTGCCTTGCTGTACAAACGGCATGGCCTTCCATAATGGTGACATTTTGAGTTTGTCTTCTTCATAGAAAGGTTGGAAATACAAAAGCACATTGTCATCAACAGAACGTAAGAATTTAATTTTCTTTTGCGTCACGCCCCATTGTGTATTTTTAAGTGACAAAGCATTGTCGATACCGAGAGCATTAAGCGCATATTCCGGCATGGCATTTTTGCCATAGACATAAGCCGATGTGGTATTGGCAAATCGCATACTCGCTACTTTTGGCAGACCTTCTGGGTATTTTGCTTGCAGTTTTGCTTTAAGTTGACTCAGTACTTTTGTGCGATTTTCCAGTTTTTGAATGGCTATATTTTGTTTATCTAATAAAGTCGCAATGGTCAGGAAAACTTGATCAGCTGCTTCTGCGTTATTGTGGCCTTTTTGATAAGTATTAAAAAAGACAACTGGCGCGATCTTTTCTAATCTTGATTTCATACCTTCCAATGCGGCACCGATTAGAATCACATCTGGTTTAAGTTGCGCTAGTTTTTCCAAATTAGGTTCTGCTCGATCTCCTACATCTTGACTAGAACTGGGCAAAGCGGGTTTTACTACCCATTCTTGATAGCCTTTCATATCCGTTATAGCAATAGGTTCGACACCGAGTTCAATGACATTTTCAGTCAGTTCCCAACTTAAACTTGCTACTCGGCTGGGTGTTTCGGTAAAGGTCTTTTCGCCAAGGCTGTCTTCAATACGGATGTCAGCATACAACGCAGTGCTGACACAGCAGAGAATGCAAAGAACTGCTTTCTTTATATGAGGTAAAGCTGAAGTAAGTACTAACATACAATGGCCACCTTAGAATCATGTTGTGGATGTGGAATCAGAGACATTGGTACGCCATATAAGGCTTCCAATTGTTTGGCTTCCATCAGTGCATCTGGCGCACCTTGGAAAAGTACTTTGCCTTGTTTAATGGCCAATATGTGATCGGCATAGCGGGCTGCAAGATTGACGTCGTGAAGAATGAGTACCATTCCTTGGCCGGTTTCACGGTTTAGGGTTTGTAACAAATTCATCAATTCATATTGATGCGCCACGTCTAACGCAGAAGTGGGTTCGTCTAATAACAACACGGGCGACTGCTGAGCAAGCAACATGGCAATCCAAGCTCGTTGGCGCTCTCCGCCAGATAAGTCTTCTATCAATTGCTTGCTGTAAGTTTCTATTCCAACTTGTTGAATGGCATGACGCACAATCTCTTTGTCTTCGTTTTGTTGTTTCCCCCATGTTCCGCGCCAAGGGAAGCGCCCTAATTGAACAAGCTCTTCTACTGTGAGGCCAGACGAACTGGGTAAATGCTGAGGTAAAAAAGCGATCTGCTGAGCCAAGGTTCTCTGTGAAAAATGGGTCAAAGGTTGGTTATTAAAATGAACCTGACCGCTATCGGCTGTCATTTGGCGCGCTAGGCATTGCATCAAGGTGGTTTTGCCAGAGCCGTTATGACCTAAAATAACAGTAACTTTGTCGCTGGGAAGCGCTAATTGGGGAATGTCCAAAATTCGTCTTTGGTTTCTTTCTATCAAAATTTTGGTTAATTCAAACATAGGGTTTCCTGAGAATTTTTATCCTGACATTGTTTATGTTGTGATTGTTTATGTTGCCGAGGGCAATTAGAACAAATTTCTCCATCATTACGGCGAAAATGCAAACAACAGGTTCGTCGTATGAAACTTACCTTTTCGGCTTTTTTCTGTAGTCTGTTTAGTGGTGCTATGGGTAAATCTAAATGCTTGGCCCAAAGCGTGTATTCATGACTTATTGTCTCTATAGAAGCGAAAGGGTCAGCCAATAATACTGTGTCCATAATTTGATCAGCCAATAACGCTCTATAGAGCGTTTTTCTGCCTCCGTATAGAGCCAAGTGAGCTGCTTCATAAGCTTCAAAAAGAACGGCTAATTTTCTGGCGGTATAAGCAACAAGTTCGTGATGTTCAGCATGAAACCACTTACCTTCTGGTAACGCGTATCCTGCAATGTAATTGTGTTGCTGATCTTGGTGCAATTGATCTAAAGTCTGAGGTGTTTTCTTCAAATGATAAACACAAATTAGTGCCAAATAGATCGGCTGCCAACAGGATAGCCCCCAAGATCGTACACGCCAATAAGGCGCACCCGCTTCCGGGTGCACCTCTTGTAATACGAGAGATAAATGCTTCAGGAAAGGCTGAGTAGATGAAGCGGATAATACGTTATCAGTTCCATCGAACTCTTCCAGTCGCCGCCCTTCTAAAGCAGTTATGTAGCCTTTACTCTCAATGAAAAGGTCATTTAATAAATGCCCTTTCATATTATGGCTTTTAATCATTTAGAACTCATAACGACCTTTCAGCTCAAAAGAGCGATCAGCACCGTACCAACAAACATCTGTGCTGTAACAGCTGAAATAGGTTTCATCAAAAGCATTTGAGACAGCAAATTGAACACTAGCGCCTTCCCATTTTGGAGACAGTTGAGCTAAATCGTATCCAATAGAAAGGTCCACTAATGTATAAGACGGTACAGTGTCTGTATTCGCCGCATCCATTTGCATTTCTCCTATATAACGAATACCTGCTCCAAACGACGAACCGACTAATGCTCCTTGATTTGGTAGATAAGATAACCAAGTACTAAACTGCTGTTCTGGTATCTGGATCGGTGTATTACCCTCTATACCAGTTACATCCTTGGTAACTTCTACATCTTGGATACTTGCAGCAATTGATATTTGCACCTCTTGAGATAATGCAATAGAAGCGTCTAGTTCTATGCCTCGAGAGCGAATCTCACCCACTTGAAGTTCATTGTATAAATCATTTGGGTCCGCCGTTAAAACGTCTTTCTTTGTTATTTCATAGGCTGCAATACTGGCGGCTAAACCGCTTCCTAGGTATTTAACACCGGTTTCCCATTGCTCGGATGTTGTTGGGACATACGAGTTGCCAGAAGTGTCTTTACCCGCTTGAGGCTCAAAGCTTTGGGAGTAGCTAACAAATGGGGATAAGCCATTATCTAATTCATAAAGAGCCGCTAAACGTCCACTAAAGTTATTCTGGCTGCTGTTTTCTGTTGCGGCATTGTAGTAGAGCGTACCGCTTTCTTTGTAATCGTATTGATCGTAACGTCCACCTGCGATGAGAACCCATTGATCTAAACGAATTTGATCTTGTAGATAAAATCCTAATGTTGTTGTTTCGTAATCATGGTCGCTACCTTGGATTAGGCTAGCTTTTAATGCATTGGCATCAATTTGATTATTGTCTGGATTGTATATATTGATAGTCGGCACATTCAGGTAGGAACCAGTAGTGGTGTCCCATGCTGAGTCGAAGTCGCTGTAATTGGAATCTATATTTGAGTAGTCAATACCTACAAGAATATTGTGTTCTGCATCTCCTATATCAACGAATCCTGAAAGTTGGTTGTCAATAACCAAAGCAGTAGATTCTTCGTCTGTTGCATAAGCATAACGGTAGCCCGTTCCATCGTCACCAACGCCATAGACAAAAGCAGTTTCTTGGTAAATGTCAGCTGTTGTAAAGCGAGCATTCTGAAGGAAGTTCCAAGAGTCATTAAGCTGGTGGCTTAGTTTATAACCAAAGAACAGCACTTCACGTTCGGATGTTTCAAAGTTCTCATCACCTAAAAAAGTGTCAGAATCAAGTTGGCCATAGGTATCATTAACATAGACTGTACCAACACCAGGCAATGGAGCGTATACCCCCATACTTGGGTCATTTTGGTAGTACATATTAATGTTCAAAAGAGTGTTTTCACTAAGAGTTATATCCAGTGAAGGAGCAATCATAATCCGCTCTTCCGTCGACGTATTTGCTTGGCCGTCTTTGTTTCTAACCAAACCTAGAACGCGATAATTGATATTGTCAGATAGGGCTCCAGTAGAATCGAAAGAAACTTCTTTTTTACTATCACTGCCTAAGCCGATTTCAACCGAGCTTTTGCTTTCTTTTTGAGGGGCTTTACTGATTAAGTTAACCATCCCACCAGGTGGCATACTCCCATATAAAGTAGAAGCTGGGCCTTTAAATACTTCTATTTGCTCTACAGCAGTGGCATCGACTTGAGCTTGCAAGAACTGTTGGTTGTAGAGTAATGGGAGACCATCGTAATAAACTAAGTCGTTATCAAAGCCGCGAGTATTAAATTGATCCAACCTAGTTATAGCACCACCGCGTAGTTCAGTATTAATTGCTGCAGTATAGCGAAGTGCCTGATTAAGGCTTTCTACACTGCGTTCTTCTAGTTCTTCACTAGAGACAATCGAAATCACTTGAGGTGTTTCTTCTGGGTCAAGCTGAGTTTTTGTTGCTGTGTTGCGATACATTTGGCCTTTTACTTCAAGTGTATCTAGTGTATCAAGGCTTTCAGTATCTGTATTTGTTTCTTCTGAGTAAGCCAAGGAAGTAGATGTGGCAATTGCCACAGCCAGCAAAGTGGGTCTAAATGGTAAAGAAGGTTTCATTTTTGCTCCAATAATGAGAAACATTGGTGAGAATGATTGTCATTTTATTACTGTGTATGGAGTAAAACTTAACTTTTTGGTGCATAAGTCACTTAATGTTTACGTGACTTTGACGTAATACGAGGTTCGATCGGCAGCCAATATTCCATATAACTGTTTTTGCAGTCTGGTTTATAGTTCGGTGAATAGACTTCCAGTTCAAAGCCTGGGACATTGCAGTAATCGGATTCAGGCAACCAGTGAAAGAAGAACCACTCTACTGCGGACTCTAAAGCACTGACTTCACCGTGAACTGGAATCACGGCGTATTCCTGTTCAGGGATGAGAAGCGTGTTGTCTTGTAGAGCGTCATCGGTTGGGTACCCCGCCCAATATAAAAGCTCGTCTGGACGGTCGGCTCTTTCTCTTGTATCGATTACACCCATTGGCTTTTGAATCAGTTGGTCGATATGAGAGGGATGCTTTTCTGCGAATCCTTTCCAAACGGTTGGCACTTGCTCTATGAAGTTTGGAGTATTTGAGAACGGCCCGAATATCCAATCACAGTGCCCCATAAGTGTGAATGCAGGACGAGTTTCAATGCGAATTTGGGTGAAAGGAGTTGGTGCTACCCAGCTTCGTTTAGGGGTGCAGTATTTAAGCGGCGTTCGCAGCCCGACTCTTTTGCCACGTTGACGATATTCACGAGGTGAACATTGGAACATTTGTTTGAATGCTCGGCTGAAGCTAATTTCAGATTCGAAGCCACACAGAATTGCAATATCAATATGCTTACTTTGTGTATTAAGTAGCAGCTCAGCCGCGTTGCTCAAACGCAACTCTCTAACATACTGAGCAACCGTAAGCCCTGTCGCACTTCCAAAAACTCGCTGAAACTGCCAACGAGACCAGCAGCTTTTTTCAGCTAAATTGATGACATTAATAGGTTCATCAAGATGCTCATGAATGTATTCGAGCACTTTTTCAATGCGAATTAATGTAGTGGAGTTAGGCATAAAAGGTAACTTTTCATTTAACAATGATTATCATTTGATTGTAGCATGATCGATTCTGATATTTGACTACTAAGATCACTTTTTAACCAAAATAATGAGCAATGTGTTTTTATTGTGAGTAAGACTTTTTTATTAATAAATTTGGAAAAGACACTGGGTTAGTCATTGATTAGTAAAAAACACATAGAATGTGTGTACTTACTAACTTTATTTTGTTCTTCTTTAATTATGAATACTTAAACAAGGTTGCGATACTGAAGGCGGCTAAGTCTGTATAAATAGTGAATGGGAAATCTATTTTCTTATATTGAGTTTCACGGCCTTTTCCGGTTAATACCAACACAGGCGCACAACCACGAGCTTCGCCTGCCTGAAGATCCCTTAGAGAGTCTCCAACCATAATCGCTGGGTATTCTTGAAAAGATAAACCAAGCTGCATTTCGATCGCTTCTATCATGCCGCTTTTTGGTTTGCGACAAGTGCAATTGTCATCTGGGCCATGAGGGCAATATTCTATTCCAGAGATTTTGCCGCCCTCTTTTTCCACTAAACTGATCATCTTATCGTGCATAGCGTGTAATGTTGCTTCGTCATAATAACCACGAGCAATCCCCGACTGGTTTGTGACAACAAAGATTTGAAAGCCTGCTTTCGATAACGCCGCGATGGATTTAATGCTGCCTGGAAGAGGTATCCACTCTTCAACGGATTTTACATATTGATCTGAATCTTGATTAATCACGCCATCACGGTCTAGCAGAATAATGGGCTTAGTTTGTGCCATAAGAAATTGCCTTGATATAAATATGAATGAAATAGAGAGCAGCTTGTTAAAAGATTAAACTTGGCCAATGTCAGCGAATATTGCATTACGGCAAGTTTTACTGAGGTCTTGAGGAGATAAGCCAATATCTAATCCTCGTTGCCCTCCGCTCACATAGACTTTTGAAATGTTTTGCGCACTTTGGTCTATGCAAGTAATGAGGCTTTTCTTTTGTCCTATTGGGCTGATCCCACCAACCAAATACCCCGTTAAGCGTTCTGCTTCTTTCACATCGGCCATACGTAACTTTTTTACCTTGAATGCACTGGCGGCACGTTTCAAATTCAAGGTTCCAGTAACGGGAACAATAGAGACAAAGAATTGCTTGTCATCAGTAACTAATAAAGTTTTAAACACAGATACTGGGTCTAGGCCAAGTTTCTGAGCGGCCTCTTCTCCAAAATTTGAGCAGTTAGCATCGTGCTCATATTCATGAATACTGAATGGTACTTTTTGCTTTTTCAGTTGGTTTATTGCTGGTGTCATGTGCTCTTGTCCACTTCTTAGAGATTACCTTTGTCTTGTTTATTTTTGCCAAAACATTGGCGTAAATAATACCAACAAAGTGAATACTTCCAGACGGCCTAACAGCATAGAGAAACACAACATCCATTTTGCAGGGTCGCCAATGCTTTCAAAGCTTGCTGCAACGTCACCCAAACCAGGCCCAAGGTTATTTAGCGTGGCTGCCACCGCAGACCAAGCTGTTACTTGGTCTAATCCTGTTGCCATCAAACCTATCATCAAACTGATATAGACCAGCAAGTAAGCAGAGAAAAAGCCCCATACGGCAGAAACGACTCGTTCTTGAATTGCCTTACCTCCAACCTTAACTGGAATAACGGCGTTAGGGTGAATCAAACGTTGAATTTCACGCATGCCCTGCTTAAGAATCAACAGAATACGAATAACCTTCATACCGCCACCAGTTGAGCTGGCACAGCCGCCAACAAAGGAGGTAACAATTAATAAGAAAGGTAAAAAGTGTGGCCAGCTTGAGAAGTCGGATGTGCTGAATCCAGAGGTTGTTGCAATGGAAACACTTTCAAATACCGCATAGCGTAAAGAGGTTCCCCAATCAAAAGTGGCTGTCATTGCCAATACTAAAGTAGACAGCAAGACTGTGCTTGATAGAAGGAATAAGAAGAATCGTGCTTCAGGGTCTTTGAAATAATGCCAAACGCTTTTATGTCTCCAAGCGAAAAAATGCAGTGCAAAGTTAAATGCGGAAACAATCATGAAGAATGTACAAATAAGCTCAATAGCGACGCTATCAAAATAACCGATACTGGCATCGTGAGTTGAGAAACCACCAATAGCCACAGTTGAAAAACTGTGGCAAATGGCATCAAACAAGCTCATTCCAGCAATCCAATAACCTAAAGCACATACGCTAGTGAGGGTTGCATAAATGTACCAAAGCGCTTTTGCGGTTTCGGCAATGCGTGGCGTGAGTTTAGTATCTTTTACTGGGCCAGGTGTTTCTGCTCGATAAAGCTGCATACCCCCGATGCCTAACATCGGCATGATAGCCACAGCTAAAACGATGATACCCATACCACCTAACCAAGTAATCCATTGGCGATAAAATAGGATGGATTTCGGTAAATCATCAATCCCTGTCAAAATGGTCGCCCCCGTTGTTGTGAAGCCAGACATGGATTCAAACAAGGAGTCAGTAAAAGAAAGGTCTGGGTTTTCAGATAGGAAAAACGGCACTGAGCCGAAAAGACCAAGTACTGTCCAGAAAAGAACGGTGACCAAAAAGCCATCTCGAATCTTTAATTCCCCTCTCGCCTTTCGAACAGGAAACCAAAGTAAAAAGCCACCTAATAAGTTGACTGCCAGCGCATACAAAAAAGCATCTAGCGCGCCATCGTTATAAATCAGAGAAACAATAATGGGAGGAATCAGTGAGATACTGAAAACCATAACCAATAAACCAATGACACGGGTGATGACACTAAAATGCATATTTGTTTCCTAGAGCCTAATAACATTGATTAGGCGCCCGTTAAGATTCCAACAAACTTTGGCTTCCTATTCTTTTTCTGGCAGAAAAAGAATGTACTTAAATACCACTATTAAAAGAAAGTTAACCCTACTTGGAAAAGTTGCTCCACAGCAGGGATTTGCTTTTTATTGGTGACGAAAAGAATAACGTGATCTTCTGCTTGAATAACCAACTCGCTGGTGGCAGTGATAAGGTCGTCTTCTCGAACGATAGCACCAATGGTTGCACCTTCAGGCAGGTTAAGATTAGCAATGCTTCGCCCTACTACTTTAGAAGAACGATAATCGCCATGAGCAACGGCTTCTAACGCTTCCGCAGCGCCTTTGCGCATAGAGTGAACGTTTACAACGTCACCACGGCGAATGTAACTTAAAAGAGAGCTGATCGTCGTTTGCTGAGGTGAAATGGCGATATCTATCATGCCTTCTTGAACAATATCCACATACGCTGGGTTATTGATAATGGTCATAACAGTACGAACACCGAGTACTTTTGCCAGCATAGAAGACATGATATTGGCTTCGTCATTGTTGGTTAGAGCACAGAACACATCCGTTGATTCAATGTTCTCCTCAAGCAAAAGTTCTTGCTTAGAAGCGTCTCCATTCAGCACGATCGTGTTATCTAATGTCTCTGATAGATAGCGACAACGCTCGGCATCTCGTTCAATGATCTTAACGCGATATTCTTTTTCTAAGCTCTGAGCCAAACGCTCACCGATGTTACCACCGCCCGCGATAATGATTCGACGATAAGGAATATCAAGCGGACGTAATTCACTCATAACATCGAGAACATCACGCTGAGCCGTAAGAAAGAAAACCTCATCATTAGCGCGAATGTAAGTATTGCCGTCAGGAGAAATAGATTTTCCGTCTCTATAGATTGCGGCGATTCGGGTCTGAATTGATGGCATGTGTTCTTTGAGAAAGCTGATTTGCTGGTCAATCAGAGGACCACCTTTTTCCGCTTTTACAACCACGAGCTGAACTTTACCTTCTGCAAACTCCATTACTTGCAATGCGCCAGGGTAACGAATCAATCTGCTTAAATGCTTGGTTACTTCTTTTTCTGGACTGATGCGAACGTCCATTGGCATTGCTTGGTCGCAGAATAGCTCAGGACATTTTGAATAAGCGCTGGAGCGGATACGGCCAATCTTTGTTGGTGTTTTAAATAAAGTATGAGCAACCTGACATGCCACCATATTGGTTTCATCTTGGTTACTAACGGCAATGAGCATGTCTGCATCATTACAGCCTGCTTGATCAAGCACATCTGGGTGTGATCCGTTGCCTTGCACTGTTTGAATGTCTAGCCTGTCTTGTAGCTCTCTAAGGCGATCTAAATCTTTATCAACAACTGTAATGTCGTTATCTTCACTTGCTAGGTTTTCTGCAAGCGTGGCACCAACCTGCCCCGCGCCTATAATAATGATTTTCATATTCTGCCTTAGAGCCGGATGTGTTTTGAGACTCTGCGTTTGGTGTTCTTGTTTATCTAGGCTCTTGCGGTTAATGGAATCACACCACAAGGCTTTTAATTAAGGTAGGCTAAGTTTAACTACTTCAGCGGAAATATTTAACTTGATCTTGGAAAATACTTGTAATTATTTTGGCTTATTTTCTATGGCCTTCGATTCTTAATATTTATTGTTGTTAAGCATTTTAAATCGGTTTGAAAGTTGTTGGTTTGAAGTTTTTTGCTGTTACAAGCGGATAAAAAACACCCTGCCAACTGTGTTCCATGTGAAACAGTTAGCCGGGCTATGCTTAAAAACAAAATATTTATCAATAACTTGCCTGTACCTGATAAGGTACTTTACTTATCTATCTTTTGTAGCAAACAATAATAGAAACCATCATGACCTTCTAAACTAGGAAATAGTTGGCGGCCGTGACTGACAGGAATCCCCCATTCTAACTCAAAATCTTGATTAAGCGTGTTGAGTGAAACCTCTCTAGCATCGGGATGTTCTTTTAGAAACTGATGCACTTGCTGTTCATTTTCTTCTGGCATCAGTGAGCAAGTTGCATAAAGCATAAAGCCATTTGGTTTAAGTGTTTTCCAGACTTGGCTTACTATCTCTTTTTGTATTTCAACAAGTTCAGTGATGTCTGCAGGTTTGCGATTAATTTTAATATCTGGGTTTCTACGAATCACTCCTGTAGCAGAACAAGGAACATCCAATAGAATTTTGTCGAATTGTTCTCCGTCCCACCAAGCATCTAGATCACCAGCGTCTGCACAGATCAAATGAGCAGAATAGCCCAGACGCTCAAGGTTGGATTCTATTTTTTCCATTCGCCAAGGCTCTAGTTCAACAGCGGTTAATTCAATGTCGGTTGCTTTTTCTAAAAGGTGCCCTGTTTTTCCTCCAGGTGCTGCGCAAGCATCAAGCACTTTTTCTTCAGGGTTAGGAGAAAGGATATGTGCAGATAGCTGAGCTGCTTCGTCTTGTACGCTAGAGAAACCTTCTTCAAAGTTTGGTAACTCAGCCACTTTTACTGCCTTTCTTAGGTACAAAGATGATGGAGAAAAGAGACCTGTATCTGATTTTATGCCTAACTCTAGTAATTGTGCTTGGTATGTTTCACGTGAAACCGAACTTTCATTTATTCGAATACACATTGGGGGATGCGTATTACTCGCTTCTATTATTTGCTCAAGATGGTCTGGCCAATGCTTATTAAAACGTTTTACTAACCATTTTGGATGGTTATATTCAACAGATGGCATAGATTCCAAGTTTGCTGTTATTTCATCACCTTCTCTTTGGTAGCGACGTAAAACAGCATTTATTAGTTTTGTCGCCCAATCTTTCTTAAGTATTCGACAAGCTTCTACTGATTCATTCACTGCTGCGTGATCAGGAGTATTCATATAGTTAAGTTGATATAGGCCCAAAAGTAAGGTTGCGTATAAATCTGTATCCTTTTCATCAAAAGGATGTGAAAGCAAATTTAGTGCAATACTATTCAGCTTCGGATACTGACGGCAAACACCAAAACAGAGTTCTTTTAACAAAGGGATATGTTCGCTTGCCACGCTAGTTTGATGGCGAGCGAGTTGGGTACTCAAAGAGCCTTGCTGAAGAAGAATATTAGCAATGATCTCTATGGCAACTTGCCGAGCACTGTGCTGAATTGATGTTGTATCAGATGCTTTCATTATAATGCTTGCTCATCTTTGTTTATGCCTAAGCATTGACCGATTTCCAAAGCCGATTTATGTTTGCCATTTAATGCGTCTTGAACCTTTATTCGTTTCCCGCCTGCAAATTGGACTTCAGTAATCAATAAACTTCCTTGGCCGGTTGCAACCGCAATTCCCTGTTTATTAGACTCTAGAATCTCACCAGGTTTTTTAGCATTTTGATTACCATCTCCTGCCATTTTAGCGCTATGTATTTTCATCACGCCTTCACTGTTTGTTGTATAAGCAGAAGGCCAAGGCGATAGACCGCGGATTTGGCGTTCGATCAAGTCGGCAGGTTCAGACCAAACAATATCCCCTTCCTGCTTTGTTAGTTTCGATGCATAACAGGTTTGGCTTTCATCCTGTTGTTCTGGGACGAGCTCATCACGTCTAAGCTTTTCTAGGGAAGCAACTAACGCTTCGCCACCCAAAGGTGCGAGTCGATCATGAAGCGAAGCGTAAGTGTCTGTGGGAAGGATGTCGCAATAGTTTTTTAGTAGCATGTCTCCTGTGTCTAATCCCACATCCATTTGCATTATGGTAATGCCTGTTTGCTTGTCATCTGCGATCAAGGCGCGATGGATAGGAGCCGCTCCACGCCAACGAGGCAGGATAGAAGCATGCACATTGATGCAACCCAGTTTGGGTGTGTCTAAAACCGCTTTAGGTAAGATGATGCCGTAAGCCGCTACGATCATGATGTCAGCATTTAGGTTTGCTAGAACTTGTTTATCTTCATCCAGCTTAAAGTTGGTAGGCTGAAAAACCTCAATGTTGTGAGTAATAGCCAATTGCTTTACTGGGCTTTGCACCAGTTTCTTACCTCGCCCTGCTGGACGATCTGGCTGAGTGTAAACGCCGACTAATTCATAGTGATTAGCGTTTTGATGATCAAGCAATGCTTGTAAACTTGCTGCTGCGAATTCCGGTGTTCCAGCAAAAACAATGCGAAGTTTTGTTTGTGACATAGATTGTTCCTTAATAAAAAAATCAGGCCTTGGCCTGATTTTCAAAACAGATAAGAATAGTGAAAGTCTGTTTAGCCTCTGTTTTTAAGAGCCTGCTTTTGAGCCTTTTCAAGTTTGCTCTTAATGCGATTTCTTTTTAGAGGTGATAAGTAATCCACCATAAGTTTTCCATCTAAGTGATCGACTTCATGCTGTACACACACAGCCATCAATTCATCGACTTCCAATTCAAATGGCTTGCCATGACGATCCAATGCTTTCACCTTTACTTTGGCAGCACGATAGATGTGTTCATAAAAACCAGGTACAGATAAACAGCCTTCTTGGAATTCATTCGCGGCTTCATCAAGAATTTCAAACTCTGGATTGATAAAGACAATCGGCTCATTACGTTCTTCTGAGAAATCCATAACAACCAAACGGTGGTGATAGTCGACTTGAGTTGCCGCTAATCCGAGTCCATTTTCGTCATACATGGTATCAAGCATGTCATCGATTTGAACTTGAAGCGCATCAGTAAACTCAGTGATGGGTTGGGCGACTTTGCGTAAACGTTTGTCTGGGTATTCTAGTACGGGTAAAACGGCCATGATCTTTTTCCAACAATATCTCTATTCGTGAGTGAAGACGATCTCTTCTACTCTTTTAATGGGGTTATTGTAACGCAACTCTTTCCATTGATCAGTCTTCTCATGGCGGTTTTTTGGTCAATATGATTGAATGGGTTTATAGTCAAAGTTAATTTGCACCTAGTTAGATTATTTTAGGCAAGGAATGCCTATGTGTTTTAGTGAATCGCAAGGAAGCCGTCTTATGGAAAATTCTCGTTTAGCGGGTTTAACAAAAGCCGATTGGCTGTGCTTTAGCTTCTTAGAAGGTATTGGCCCCGCACGTTTATCTCGTCTCTATACTTACCTGAATCAACTTCAAAAGCACTCTTCAGATCAAGAGCTCATGACTCAATTGTTATTTGAAGACGATCAAGAATCTGGAAGAGCTTTATCTTATGAGTTATTAAGGGCTTTAAAGTGGCCCGAAATTACGGCTCGGCAAGCGATGGATTATCTTTCAAGCGGAACTCTTTCAAATGAGCAAAAGCAAAAATGTGATGACACGCTGGCTTGGCTCGAAGCAGAGAATCACCATTTGATTCTGCAAGAAGACAATGATTACCCCGAAGAGTTAAAAGAGATCAATGTTGCTCCTGCATTTCTTTATCTTGAAGGAAACAGAGATGTTCTAACGCACCCTAAAATTGGCATTGTTGGTGCCCGAAAATGCACTCGCTATGGTCGTGATGTGACTTTCCAGTTTGCAAAAAAGTTATCCGATTATAGAGTCTGCGTCGTAAGTGGAGGCGCTATGGGAATCGATACTGCTGCTCATCAAGGTGCATTAGAGAGTCAAAAAACACCAACTATTGTTGTAGCGGGGACAGGGTTATTGCATAGATATCCGAATCGTAATCTGCCTCTCTTTGAGCAAGTATTAAAACAAGGTGGTGCAATAATAAGTGAATACCCACTAACAACTTCTCCTAGACCTCACCTATTTCCGCCTCGTAATCGAATTATCAGTGGTTTGAGTATGGGGGTTCTTGTTGCGGAAGCTTCAATAAAAAGTGGTTCTTTGATCAGTGCCAGCTATGCAGTACAGCAAAATCGTGAAGTGTTCGCTTTGCCCGGTCGTTTGTCTGATCCGCAATCAGAAGGTTGTCATCAATTATTACGACAGGGAGCGACCTTAGTGCGTTCTGTAGAAGATATCTTAGATGAATGCTCTCTTATTCGTCTTGTGGCTCCCTCTACTTGCAAAAGGGAAAGTAACAAATCCAGCGAAAAACGCGAGATTAAAAAAGAGCATACGCCCGCTTTGGTTATCCCCTCTTTGAAACCTTTATCGGATAAGGTGTCCGATGAAGCAAGGTTTGTGGCTGCGCTATTGGAAAAGGAAGCTGAGGCTATGGATTTTGATATGCTCATACGGCAAACAAAGCTAAATGCTGGAATCATGATGCAGGTATTGATGGAGCTTGAATTGTTAGGCTGTATTGATAACCGTGAAGGTTTGTATAGCCGGTGTTAGATTGATAATAGCCTTGCACGATTGAGGCATTTAACATCGTGCAAGGGAATAACAAGAGAGCTTAATCTCTGTCGCTGAAAATATCTTTCTTGAGCTGCTTGATATCACGACGCTCTTTTTTGTTTGGTTTATGGTCTGCCATGATACGACCACCATAAGATTTATTTTCCAAAGCGCGACGTTCTCGCTTCTCAATAGACTCTTTGGTTTCTTCATAAAGTAGTTGTGCTTCAGGTGCGCCACGCCGCTGTCCACTGATCGCTTTAATCTCAATGACCTTTTCATCCCAACCCACTCGAATACCGATTAAGGCACCCACTTCAACATTACGACTCGCTTTACCTTTGCTGCCGTTGTAAGTCACCTTTCCTCCATCAATCGCATCTTTGCAAAGAGAGCGTGTCTTGTAAAATCGTGCGGCCCAAAGCCACTTATCTAAACGAACAGCTTGTGGTGTAGACTGCTTTTCTGCTTTACTCATAAGTCTGTTTTACTCATAAAATATGTTGACCGTATTTATTGTCATAGAGGCTGTCATGAAGGACGTTAGTTCACACCCTATTTTTCAAGCTCTTCAAAAAATAATACACGATGCCGCTGATGTGATCATGGATATTTATCAACGTGCAGATTTAGGTGTAGAGCAAAAATCGGATGATAGCCCTGTGACAGCAGCTGACCTAGCTGCCCATAATGTCATATTAGCTGGATTGAAAACACTCACATCTGATATCCCTGTTTTATCCGAAGAAAGTACGGGTGCCGCGGTGACTTTTGAAGAGCGATCTAAATGGTCGATATTGTGGGTTGTCGATCCACTAGACGGTACGAAAGAATTTATTAAGCGAAACGGCGAGTTCAGTATCAACATCGCGCTTGTTGAAAACGGCGAACCTATTGTCGGAATGGTATATTTACCAACGACAGCAGAAGGCTACTTTGGTGTTACTCGATCATGGAAAGATTTGCCAACAGGAGCGATAAAATGGCAAGGAAACGAATACGAAAGTATTAATGTTCGAGAACCTCGAGAACCAATCATTGCTATGACCAGTCGCAGCCATGGCCCTGCTCTACCGAAAGACCTGAAAGAAACCCTAAAGCTAACTTACGAACAAGTGAGAGAGTTGCCAAAAGGGAGTTCAATAAAAGGCTGTCGTATTGCCGAAGGTATTGCGGATTTGCATCTTCGTCGAGGCCCGACAAGTGAATGGGACACGGCTGCTCAACAAGCCATCATAGAAGCAGCAGGTGGTATGCTAGTGACACCTACTGGAAAACCTTTCCGCTATAATCAACGTAAGACACTTCTTAATGGCCACTTCTTTGTTTCTGGCCCTGAAATAGCACCGAGTATCATTGATTGGTACAAGAAAGATTAAAAAGCCTTGGCCCTATCTGTAACCACTTAAAAATCTACAAAGTCTGTAAAATGTTTCACGTGAAATAATTTGGTAGGAATTCATAAACAAAACAATCAAATAGCCTTTTTCACTAGTGAAAAAAGACGGATTAACCTGTCACCTTGAGGCTATTGTTTAGGCGATGAAATATGCGTGTTTGAGCTCTATTTAAAAAGTCTTTTTGTAATGACTGAGTGAAAGAGCGTGCAATAGCAACGGTTCCCACAAGAGAGACGACAGTTTCTTCAGCCAATTCTTCTGCTTCCTGACTTCCTCGTTTTCTTAAAATTCCTGCAAGTCGTTCCACTAGATCATCAAAACAGTCCTGATACGCCTGACGAACTTTTTCATCTTTATGAGCGGCATCGGTCACAAGAAACTCTAGAGGTGAAGGATGCTCTTTATCCGTTCTCCCCCAACTTAAATAACGAGATACCAAGGCTTTTAGGTGAGTCTCTTTTTCTTCTGTATTTTTATGATCTCTTGCCCAAAAAGCATGGGAGCTGGCAAAAGCCATAGCGGCTTCATACAAACTACTTTTACCTGAAAAATGAGCGTAAAAAGCGCCATGAGTCATGTCTGCTTTTTTCATGATTTGTGTCAGCGTGACACGATCAAAACCATAGGAACAAAACAGCTTTGCAGCCGCTTGTAAGATGCGTTGACGGGTTTGTTCTTTGTGCTCGGGTGTGTAAGGCATATTTAGTCTCCTAAATATTATCTTGATCATATAAAGACTCACTCTAGCATGGGTGTTTTCGTAATGTCGAATTCTAGCTTGGGGTGTTCTTATGTTATCGAAACAACGTATTGTTATTACAGGAATGGGATTAGTATCTCCTTTAGGTTTGGGAGTCGAATCAGTCTGGAAACGTTTAATTAGTGGTGAGTCTGGTATTAACAAACTTCCTACGGATTTATCAGATGGATTAAATACGCACATTGCCGGGCAAGTGCCGAGTCATACAGAGCAAGAAAATGGTTTGAATGAAGCGGATTATTTATCTCCTAAAGAAAGGAAGCGAGTCGATTTGTTTACGCTGTTTGCATTGGCGGCAGCCGATGAAGCCTTAACTCAGGCGAATTGGTTCCCTGAAGATAAAGCGGACAAAGAGGCAACGGCGACTATTATTGCTACTGGCATTGGTGGCTTGCCGACCATTACTCATGCGCAATCAGTTTTAACGGAACAAGGTGCACGACGCTTATCCCCTTTTACGGTTCCTGCTTTTCTTGCCAATCTTGCGGCGGGTAATGTCTCCATCAAATATGGGTTCCAAGGGCCAATTGGTACACCTGTCACGGCCTGCGCAGCGGGTGTGCAAGCCATTGGAGATGCGATGAGAATGTTGCGTACTGGAGAAGCCAAAGTTGCCTTAGCAGGTGGCACAGAAGCGTGTATTGACCCATTGTCTCTTGCTGGCTTTGGAGCTTTAAAGGCATTATCGACGAACAATGCTGAACCTGAAAAAGCTTCTAGACCTTTTGATAAAGACAGAGAAGGTTTTGTGATGGGAGAAGGCGCTGGGTTGATTGTGCTAGAAACGCTTGAACACGCTTTGGCTCGTGGTGCGACACCGCTAGTTGAAATCGTGGGTTATGGCACCAGTGGCGATGCGTATCATTTAACATCAGGTCCAGAAAGTGGAGAAGGTGCGGCCCGCGCTATGTCGGCAGCACTTACTATGGCGGAAGTATCGGCTAATCAAATTGGTTATGTGAATGCTCACGCCACTTCTACTCCTGTGGGTGACCGAGGAGAAATCAATGCGCTTCGTAGTCTCTTTGATGAGAACATTTCCAACGTACCTATCTCTTCAACCAAATCGGCAACGGGACACCTTCTCGGTGCAGCTGGTGGTGTGGAAACCATTTTTAGTGCTCAGTCATTAATCTGTGGCGTTCTACCGCCTACGCTAAATCTAGAGGAGCCAGAAGAGACCATGGCAGATCTGGATTTGATTCCCAAAGTGGCTCGTAATAAGCAAGTAGATTATGTCTTGTGTAATGGTTTTGGCTTTGGTGGCGTGAATGCCGCTATTATTTTGAAGCGCTATGTTTAAAAGCTAAGATGAATCACTGTGAGTGATTTGGAAAGGGCTAAGTCTAAGCCCTTTTCTGTCCGTTGTGTTTTACTTCGTCCATTAGCCAATTTACAAAGGCTTCAATTCTTTCTTTTCGGGAAGAGTTCTTGGCGTAGTTTACGTAAAACTCTATGCGGTTCTTTAATCCATTTGGAAAGATTTGTAAGAGAGAGCCTTGGTCCAGCTCCTCTTGCACCATAAATCTAGGGCACAAGAAAACACCGTGCCCTGCTTTTACAGCATTGATTCCCATATACCAAGAGCTTACTTCAGCGCATAAAATGTCATTGTCCAAGGTAGGGATTTTTTGTTCTTCAAACCAAGTGTTCCAACGATAAATAGAAGTGTCCACTTGTATTAACCAACATTGGAATAAATCCGAAGGAGATTCAAGTCGCCTTCTGACGGCCAACTCTGGTGAACAAACAGGAATCACTTCAGAAGATAAAAGTAAGCTTTGTACCGTATTGTCTTGATGGTTTACTTTGTTATCGATGGTTACATCGACTGAACCAGAATGAATGTCTTCTCTTTCATCCGATGAAAAAAGTTTAATGCTTACTTCTTGGTGTAAATCGGAAAAACGCCACAATTTCGGCATGAGCCAGAGTGATACGAAGCTTTGCAGTCCAGAGACTTGGAGTGTTCCTCCAATTGGCTCAAGTTTGACGCTTTCCAGCCCTCTTTTTATGTGATCAAACGCCAGCGATAAATGCTCGGACAATGTTTGTCCTTGGCTCGTTAGTCGCATTTCTCTACCAGAACGATAAAAAAGTGCTACCCCTAGATACTCCTCTAATAGGCGAATTTGCTGGCTGACTGCGGCTTGTGAAACATGCAGTTGTTCTGCTGCTTTGGTATAGCTCAATGTTTTACATGCGACAGAGAAATAATGAGTGGCTTTTAAGTGGGTGACGCGAGTACTCATAATGCATTCCTAACAAATGACAATCCATAAGGTTTTCTAATTTTATCTGTTAGAAAACATCATTCGTTTTTACCCCTTTTGGACCACAAAATAAAGTTCTTATGAAACGGAGGTAGTTATGTGGACTTTATTGGTTTGGGTGAATGACAAAATTATTAGCGGCTATCAGTCTTTAGAAAAATGCTATCTAGAACATAAAGCGAAAAAGAAACATGGCCAACAAATGATACGCTCTCGTCAACTTCCTGAGTATTTACGCCGAGATATGGGGCTTCCCCCTTACAATACGCACTCACAAGAAGAGAAGAATACCTAAGAGCTTAATAAGGGTTATGTGACAAATTACAGAAGGTCTCCCGTTGGTAAGGCATATTCTTGCGCAATACCAGTGTGAGAGCGCAATGGTATTTTCTTTAATGCAAAATACGTTATTAGATAATCTTAATTTATGAGCATGAGTTTTGTGGCCAATATTAAACTCAAAAGCCGTGATGTTATCGCTTCACGGCTTTTTTGTTTGGCAAATCTGTGATGGTTCCTGCACCCAGCTCTGCAGCGAGTCCAACACTTTCATGTAAGCTTGGGTGAGCGTGGATGGTTAGGGCGATGTCTTCGAGTGTGGAGCCAAATTCAATGGCTAGAGTCAATTCTCCTAATAATTCGCCAGCGTGAGCACCAACGACACCTGCGCCTAGAACTCGCTCTGTTGTTTCGTCATAAATGAGTTTGGTTTTGCCTTGCGTCATGCCAGAAGCAATTGCTCGTCCGCTGGCGCTCCATGGAAAAACGGCGGTTTTCACAGGTCGTTTTTGTTTCTTCGCTTCAGTTTCTGTTAAGCCAACCCAAGCGACTTCTGGGAAGGTGTAAGCGATGGAAGGAATCGCCAAAGGTTGAAAGGCGACATTATGTCCAGCAATGACTTCGGCCGCTATGTGACCTTCGTGAGCGGCTTTATGGGCAAGCATTGGGCCATGAGTGACATCGCCAATGGCAAAGATATTAGGTACAGATGTTTTGCATTGATCATCTGTCAGTACAAACCCTCTTTCATCTATTTTGACGCCTATTTCTGGAATACCGGCGTTGCGTCCATTTGGAGATCGGCCAACCGCCACCAATACTGAATCAACCGCTAGGTTTCGCTCACCGTCTTTGTCTTTCAGTGTGATGTTTAACGCTTCTGGTGTGGCTTGAATGTCAGTGACTTGGGTTTGTGTCAGAAACGTCATGCGATCTTTATTGGTTTGTTCGAAAACGCGGACAAGGTCTTTATCGGCGCCCGTCATAATCTGATCGCCTAATTCCGCCACGGTGATTTTTGCCCCTAGCGCTTGATACACAGTCGCCATCTCTAAGCCAATGATGCCGCCACCAAGAATCAATAAATGCTCAGGAATATGCTCAAGTTGCAGTGCACTAGTAGCATCAAGAATGCGTGGGTCATCGTAAGGAACGAAAGGTAATTTAATGGCACGAGAGCCAACGGCGATAATGGCTTGTTTAAATGAGAGTGTTTGAACGTCATTGCCTTTTGTGACGGTTAAAGAAGTCGTCGAATCAAAATGCCCTTCACCTTGTAACACATCTACCTTGCGACTTTTTGCCATGAGAGCGAGATTGCTGGTTAAGGTGTCGACGGTAGATTGACGGTGATGGCGAATAGCGTCTAGATCAATGGTTGGCTTGGCATATAGGACGCCGTGGGCGTCTTCGTCTGCCATGCGTATTTTACCTGCCACATGCAATAATGCTTTAGATGGTATGCAACCAACATTCAAGCAAACACCACCAATGGTTGGATGGCGTTCTACCATAGCGACTTTTAAGCCTAAATCGGCTGCTCGAAAAGCGGCCGCATAACCACCTGGCCCGCTACCTAATACTAAAAGGTCGTATGTCATTTAAAATTCTCCTGTGAAGCACTTTAGAATTTATCTATCTATCACTTGATAGGTGAAATATAACTTGTAGATAAAAGCGAAGTCAATAAAATATCTATCACTAGATAGATGGTCATATAGGTAGAGAGCTGATGACGTTATGAAGGACACAAAAGTAGATACTAAATCTAAAATAATGGACGTAACCGAAGCGTTTATTTCTCAAGGAGGTTATGGCGCTTTTAGTTTTCGAGACATAGCAGAAGCAGTAGGTATAAAGAGTGCGAGTGTTCACTATCACTTTCCAACCAAAGGCGACTTAGTCGCGGCTGTAATGGCTCGATACACCCATGCATTTTCCTTAATGTTACCAGACCCTTGTAGTGCAAGGGTTAATACTAAAGACCTGATACATGGATTCATTGATGGCTTCAAAGCTAAAGTGGTAGATCAAATGAACATGAGTCTATGTACCATGCTGACGTCTGATAAATCGTCTTTACCGGACGCTGTATGTCAGGAACTGGCTATTTTTTATAAATTAAAACTAGATTGGCTGACGCAAGTCTTTATGCGTATAGAGCAAACTCATGAGGAAGAAGCCTTAACGAAAGCAAGCCAACTTCTCGCCTGCTTACATGGCGCTTCTATTTTAGTGCAAGGCGCAAACGATTCTGCCTTTTTTGATCGTGCTTTGTCGCATTGGCGAACGGCTTATAATTAACTTGTTGAATTTTCAAAATCAGAGACGCTAACTCACATTATTACTTCATTGAAGTTGCTTCATTAAGGTAAAGTTAGCACTCTTGATATTAGATTCACCTATTAAATAAACGAAATAACATCTATGACCCCAACAGATAAAAATTTACACAACCCTACTTTCAAATGGTCTTTTTTAGCTCCACGCTTTTGGGGGGCTTGGTTGTTAATCCTTCTAGTACTCGCTTTGGCTTATGTTCCTTTCCGTATACGAGATAATCTGGCGAAAAAACTTGTCCCTTTAATGATGAAGAAAAAAACGGGCGCACTAAAACGTGCACGTATTAACCTTCAATATTGTTTTCCTGAAAAGACATTTGAAGAGCGGGAAACCATGTTACGACACAGCTTGGAAACCGCCGCTCAATTCTGTTTGGCTTATGGAGAGCTGTTTGTTCGCAGCGAAAAATATAAAAAGAGCCGTAATGAAATTATTGGTGGAGAACACCTCTTCCCTCTTCTCGATAAAGGTGAAAATGTCATTACCCTTGTCCCGCACTGTTGGGCTATTGATTACACAGGCTCACTTATTGCGTCTTTAGGTTACACATTAACGACCATTATGA
The DNA here is from genome assembly GCF_039939215.1 of Marinomonas sp. 5E14-1. NCBI lineage: Bacteria > Pseudomonadati > Pseudomonadota > Gammaproteobacteria > Oceanospirillales > Oceanospirillaceae > Marinomonas > Marinomonas sp. 5E14-1. The sequence goes on from NZ_JBDXMW010000006.1 coordinate 183,731, forward strand.
ACCCACAAAAAGATCCTTTAATGGATTGGTTAATGCATGTTCAGCGAAATCAATATGGTAATGGTGTTGTGTATCCAAGAAGTGCTGGTGTGAAGCCGTTTTTACAATCTGTAAGAAAAGGTTGTGTTGGCTATTACCTACCAGATGAAGATTTGGGCCTGAAGCATTCAGAGTTCGTCCCTTTTTTGGGCACTGAAAAAGCAACCATTAAAGGGTTAGGAAAATTAGCAAAACTATCAAAAGCACATGTCGTTCCTATGTTCCAAGCATACAACGCGAAATCAGGAAAGTATGAGTTACATATATTTCCTGAGCTAGAAAACTTCCCTACTGGTGATGATAAAGAAGACGCCATTCTAATGAATAAAGCATTGGAAGCGATGATTGAGCCGCATACAGAGCAATACATGTGGATCTTAAGTTTGCTGCGTAGTCGCCCAGATGGCAGCAAGGTATATCATGAAGATGTACGTGAATCATAACTCGTTATTTTTATAAGGCTTTTTATGTCTACTAACTCCATGATGTCAGATGTTCAAACCGTCAAAGCGTATTTATTGTCATTACAAGATAGTATTTGTGCTTCACTGGAAACCTTGGAGCCGAATACTCGTTTTCATGAAGACACTTGGGATAGACCCAATGGTGGTGGCGGCCGAACACGCGTTATCGCTGGCGGTGATGTGATTGAAAAAGGTGGTGTGAATTTTTCACACGTAATGGGCGATAACCTCCCTCCTTCTGCTACGGTAGATCGCCCAGAATTAGCTGGTGGCCGTTTTGAAGCCATGGGCGTTTCTTTAGTGATTCATCCTAACAACCCTCTTGCTCCAACGTCTCATGCTAACGTGCGTTTGTTTGTTGTTTATAAAGAGGATATGGAGCCTGTTTGGTGGTTTGGAGGCGGTTTTGATCTGACGCCTTATTATGGTTTTGAAGAAGACTGTATCCATTGGCATCAAGTATCGCGAGATGCAGTTGAACCATTTGGCGAAGGTTATTATTCACGCTTCAAAAAATGGTGTGATGAGTATTTCTATTTGAAGCACCGTGGTGAGCCTAGAGGCATAGGCGGTTTATTTTTTGATGATTTTAACGAAGGCCGCTTTGAAGATTGCTTCGCCATGATGCAATCGGTTGGAAACAGTTTTACCCCAGCTTACATGCCGATTTTAGAACGCCGTAAAGACTTACCTTTCACAGAGCAACAACGAGACTTTCAGCTACATCGACGTGGGCGTTATGTGGAATTTAACTTGGTCTTTGACCGTGGCACACATTTTGGTTTACAGAGTGGTTTGGGCCGCACAGAATCGATTTTAATGTCATTGCCGCCAGAGGTTCGTTGGACATACGAATACCAAATTAAACCGGACAGTGATGAAGCCAAATTGACGGATTATTACCTAACATCAAGAGATTGGTTGTAATTCCATAGACAATAAAAAAAGAGGAAATGTTTTGGATCAATACGCTGTATTTGGAAACCCTATTGCTCACAGTAAATCACCTGACATTCATATGCATTTTGCCGACCAAACGCAACAAAATATCAGCTATACGCGTATTTTAGGCGACGATGTTGAATTTGAGAATCAGGTTAAAGACTTTTTCAAACAAGGCGGACATGGTTTAAATGTCACTTCTCCTTTTAAAGATCGCGCTTACGCCATGTGTGATGTACTGAGTCAGCGTGCGCAAAAAGCCGGTGCTGTGAATACCTTGATGATGGGCAAAAACGGCGAATTATTTGGCGATACAACCGATGGCGTTGGCATGGTTCGGGACATTGTTGAGTGCCATAGCAAAGCCATCAAAGGCAAACGCGTTTTGATTATTGGCGCGGGTGGTGCGGTGCAAGGCATTCTAGATAATGTTCTGGCAGAGAATCCCTCCTCTGTAACCATTGCTAACCGCACAGTTGAAAAAGCACAAGCGCTTGCTGAGAAGTTTAGTTGCCTTGCGTCTTCATTTGAAGCCTTAGAAGGTACGTTCGATTTGATCATCAACGGCACATCAGCAAGCCGTTCGAGTAGCTTACCGCCTTTAAAAGACGAATTAGCGAATGAGAATACCTGGTGTTATGACATGACCTATGGAAAAGGCACCACTGTCTTTTTGCAATGGGCTATTGATCATGGCGCAACCGGTGCTGACGGTTTGGGCATGTTGGTTGGCCAAGCAGCGGAGTCTTTTTACATCTGGCGACAAGTCCGACCGGATATGGCGAGTTTATTAAATGTTATGCGCCAACAATTGGAAGAATCCTAAAAATGAAAGCGCAATGGTTTAATTCGGTGGATCAAATAGGCGAAGCCAAGTGGCAAGCGGCGATTGGTGACACTCAATACCCTTTTGCGCAATACGCTTTCCATAAAGCACTAGAGCAAAGTAACAGCGTTGGCGATGGCACAGGCTGGTATCCTGAATACCTGTTCGTCATAGACGATGATGACGAACCATTGGCGATCGCCCCAACCTATTTGAAAACACATTCTCAAGGTGAATTTGTGTTTGATTGGTCTTGGGCCGATGCTTACCAACAATATGGTATGCGATATTACCCAAAGCGCATCTGGGCCATTCCTTTTTCTCCTGTCACAGGACCTCGAACCTTTTCTCACCTTGACCCAAAAGGCGAGGATTTAGGCTTTTCTCATCTGTACCCAGCGTTAGCGGAACTCATGACTCAAGCAAATCAAGAGCGGCATTTTTCCAGCTGGCATTTGTTATTTGCCAAAGAAGAGCATGCCAATTTGCTTGCTGCAAACCAAAACCTCCTGCATCGAATTTCCTGTCAGTTTCATTGGTTCAACCGTGATTATCAGAACATGGAGCATTACTTTTCTCACTTCTCTAGTCGTAAGCGTAAGGCAGCGCGGAAAGAGCGAGAGAAAGTCATAGCTCAAGGCGTTACTCTAGATCGTAAATTAGGCTGTGAACTGATTACAGAAGAGATCGATTTCTTCTACATGTGTTATCAATCGACCTACGCTAAGCGAGGCCAGCAAGGTTACTTAACAAGAGAGTTCTTTGCTTTATTAGCAGAAACCATGGGAGAGCAAATTCTTTTAGTACAAGCGTATAAAGATGGCGAACCGATTGCGGTTTCTTGGTGTTTCTTCGACGATCATTCACTTTATGGTCGTTATTGGGGTTGTATGGAAGAAATTGACAGTCTGCACTTTGAAGCTTGCTATTATCAAGGAATCGAATTCTGTTTGGAAAAAGGGTTACAGCATTTTGATCCAGGCACTCAAGGGGAACACAAAATAGCGAGAGGTTTCGAACCTGTATTTAGCCACAGTATTCATAATATTGAGCATGAAGGCTTTCGTGAAGCGATTGGGCGTTTCTGTGAAGAAGAAGCGGAAGCGGTACGCGGATATCATCAAGATACCCGCACATTATTGCCGTTTAAACAAGACGACTCGCGCAAAGAGGATTAAATCGTCTTGATCAAACGAATAGCAAATTAGACGTTAGGCTTTACAACGGTTTTCAAGGTAAATCCTGTTACCTTCATAGTACCAATAATGACTAAAACAGTGCCGATAAGCGTATGCCAACCCACTGTTTCATCTAAGAAAATGACGCCCCAGAAGACACCAAAAATAGGGATCAAGAAGGTCACAGTTAATGTGGATGGCATGCCGATATCATCCACCAGTTTGTAGAAAATCAAAAAGGCGACGCCAGTACAAATAACGCCTAGAACGATAACTGAAGCTACCACAGCCCAATTAATGTCTTCCACCGAGTTTGGTGGAATAAAGAATAACAATGGCGCAATGAACAAGGTTGCCATCAACATGGAGCCATAAGAGTTGGTAATAGGGTCTATTTTTTTTGCTTTTTGGGTGTAAACACTGACAATGCCGTAACAAATCGGAGCACACATCACCACAAATACAGCCAAGAGATTGTTTTCTTTGACGATTTCTGGATCGAATCCGACAATGACTGCAACGCCAATTAATCCAAGTAACAAGCCAAATACTTTGTTTGCCTCCAACGCTTTACGAAAATAAAGAGCACTGATCGCCGTACCAAAAATCGGTGTTAATGCATTCACTACAGACATTAATGAAGCGGATAAATACTGGGCGGCATAGCCATAACAAAGAAATGGCAGGGCAGCGCTTAATAGGCCAATAATGGCGTAATGTTTTCCGTTTTCTCTTAAATGAGAGCGTTTTTTTAAGAACGCCATGACTAAGAAAAGAAAGACGGCACCAAAACCCACACGGCCTTCAATAAGCCATGCGCCACCTAATGAAGGTGCGCCAATCCGCATAAAGAGAAACGAGGCTCCCCAAATCGCGGCTAAAGAAACAAGGTAATACGCGCTTTTTAAACCCATTTCGGAGTCCTTTCAGGAGTGAGCATCTTTTGCGGATGACGGTGATTAAAGGTTGTGCTTTGCGGCACTGACCTGACGAATACGTTCAGCGGGAAATTCTAGCTGAGGCAATAAATACCCTTTTAGTTCTTCTGAATACTTGAGTTCATCTAATGCAGCGGCCATGCAATTTAGCCACATGGCCTTTTCTTTTTCAGTGACGATTAAATGAGCATGGGCTTGGGGAAGGTGAAGGCTACCGTATTTCTTGGAATATAAACGCTCTCCGCCCATCCAGCCAGATAAGAAGGAGGTTAACTTATCAATCGTTGTTTCTAGATCGCCAGGGTGCATATCAAACAAAGGTCGAAACTCTGTCGTGTTTTCCATGATGCGATAAAAGGTTTCTACCAAGGTCCGTAAGCCAGTTAATCCACCAACCGCCTGCAATGTGCTGTCACCTTCACCGTATTTGATTAAGGGAGGCTGTGACGAATTAGACTTGGTCATATTATTCGGAATCTCTCGGGCCATTTTGAGCTTTCTTCGCGGCTTTTTCATTATCCATTTTAATGGAATTTCGGTAGCCACCTAAAGCCGCCAATGCACCAATGATAAAACTCATATAAAGCGGAATTTCAAACAGCATCGTAATACTAATGAAGACACAACCTACAGCTAAACCTTCAATAAAAGGCTTCGCTTTTTGACTGATAAACTTAGGCATACTGTTTCTCCGAAAGATAAAAATAAGCGCGAGTTTAGCAAATTTACTGAACGATGTGCGCTAAATTGTGGAAAAAACCACCACTTATCCAATATTTTTGGCCTCATAAAAAAATGCTTTAGAAAGGGCTAATATGTGCACAACTTACTCAAAAGTGAAAGAAATGGTCAACCAAATCCCATCTTGGTATGAAATTCGCACATAAACATGAAAAACTGCCGCTAAATGTGAATAACTGCTATGATTTTCCACAAAGATAAACAAACTGCATAAATCGGCTTGGTTGATTTTTATCCACAGCGAACAACATACCCACAAGAGAGACAGCCTTGCCTAAATTCTCCGTAGATTCCCTTTCTAGCGCCTATCGAACAAACATCGTGCTGAACACTAAAATCTGGCGTATGGCTTGGCCACCAATGGTATCGAACATCACTACGCCACTATTAGGTTTAGTGGACACTGCCGTTGTTGGGCATCTAGGAACCGCCACACATTTAGGTGCCGTCGCAATCGGTGCGAGCATCTTCAGTTTTCTGTTTTGGGCATTTGGCTTCTTGCGTATGGGTTCAACCGGATTAACCGCACAAGCTTTAGGGCAAGACGACGACAGACGAGTGCGAGAGCTTTTATTACAGTCTATTTTAATGGGCGTTCTTATTGGCTTAATACTGATTTTATTTCGGGCGCCGTTAATTGATCTAGCCATACATTTAATGCAACCCAGCATGGATGTAGAGCCTTGGGCGAGAGTCTATTGCGAGGCGCGGATTTTCAGTGCTCCCGCAGTATTGGCGGGTTACGCCTTAATGGGATGGTTCTTCGGTGTGCAATATTCTAAGGGCGCTTTATGGATGCTTTTGGTTATTAATATTGCCAACATGGTGTTGGATTATTTTGCGGTGTATGGTCTTGGAATGGCCAGTGATGGTGTTGCTTGGGCGACGGTTTTCGCCCATTACATCGGTGTTTCTGTGGCGGGTTTATTGGCATGGAAAAAGCTAAAAGGCTTTTCCGGTCATGTACCCATGAAAGCGCTGGCGAAGTGGCGGGAATATGTGGCTTTGGTACAGGTAAATCGCTATCTGTTTGTACGTACGATTCTACTGTTATTGGTCATGTTGTTTTTCACAGCTCAAGGCGCGCGTCAAGGAGACTCTATTCTTGCTGCAAACGCTGTACTACTGACATTTTTGATGATTATCTCTAATGCTTTAGATGGTTTTGCCTTTTCTGTGGAAGCCTTATGTGGCGAGTATTACGGACGTAAAGACAAACAGAACTTCCGTAAAGTGGTTCGCCTCTCAACTTATTGGGCATTGATTGCTGCGTTTGTTTTGATGCTGATTTTTTGGCTTTTTGGTAGTCAAATCATCAGCTTATTAACCAATGTCGAAAGCGTTCAAGAAGAAGCAAAACTGTACCTACCTTGGCTCATTTTCTTTCCTCTGTTGGGTATTTGGTCTTTTATGTTGGACGGCGTTTTCATCGGCACAACCAGCGTAAAGCAAATGCAAAACACCATGATTATCTGTGTGTTAGGTGTTTTCTTTCCGGTTTGGTTTATGACTCAAGGCTTAGGGAATCATGGTTTATGGCTCAGCCAAGCCGTGCTATTCCTTGCTCGAGGCGCTACTTTGTATTGGTGTTATCTGAGAAACCTCAAACAAGGCGTTTGGTTTAAAAATTCTGAACCATAGTAAGTGCGGTTAGGCGATCCGATTCAAAACAAAGCCTAACGCCTTCTGCCTAAATTACCTTGCGGCGCTAAAACGAAAACGTCCATTACCTGTTTTCCTGTGCTCCCGTTTGCATAATAAGGTCAATACCAAGCGTATGTTTGTGCTTTAGCACGGAAGCGAGCTATTGACCTTGTTAAGCCTAAAATCGCTTGTATCCTTTTATTTCTAAGAGTAAAAACTGAACCCTTTTTAGATTATAGAGCCAAGCTGGTATAAATCCCAAACACACAAACGATGAGTAATGCGGCGCCGATGAATCGGAAGAATACGGCGGTTTCTGCTTCTTGGATGCGGTTGTAGAATTTTTGCCCGCAAATATGTCCAATGAAGGCACAAGGCAGTAACCACAGCTGATGAATGAGTTGTAGATCCACGCCAGCGATGAGAAACGAAGACATCTTGATTAAGACGAGGATAAACCACAAAACAAATAAGGTGTCGCGGAGTTGGTAACGAGACACTTTCGTCGCAAAGACCGAGACAATTAGCGGTGCGCCAATTAATGAGGTTCCGCTAACGTAGCCGCCTAGCATCAGGAAAATGGTATCGAGTATTTTATTGTTGCTGTAGAAAGGCTTGTTCAAAATGTAAGAAACGGCGAAAACGGCGACGATTATGAAAATGACGCCTGTGACTATGTCACTTGGTAAGGTTAATAAACCAAATACGCCGATGAGCTTAGGAACAATCATGATGCCGAGTGCTTTTTTAAGGTAGCGCCAATCAATGTTACTCGGTGCTTCTGTCGCTGCTAATTTCGCTTTTGCCTTTGCGTCTCTTGAGCCTTGCCATGCAATCCAGCTGGAAAACACCAGTAAATGAATTGAAATAATAGGTAAGAAAATCAATGGTGAGTTTTCGACTAACAATAGAAAAGGCAGTGAGAGAACGGCTCCGCCGAACCCCAACCCGCTACGAACAAAGCCACTCCAAATAAAAATGAAGCCGATTAAGGCAAACTGCCACCATAGTAAATGTTCCATGTTTATCCTTTGCTGAAAAGAGGTATTTTTAAGGAAAAAATAAAGAGGGTGTAGTGTATCGAGAATGGTACTTGTAAGCTAAGGTATAAATGTTCGTCTAGAATGACAAAACCTCTTATTTGCTGACTTGGTATTTTAACCAGAGGTGTTTTTTTAAGGATAAATAATGAAGTTTCGAGTTATTTTTGCAATTTTGATGTCTGGTATTATGTCTTTAATGATGTCTGGTTGGATTACGATTATTAATATCGGTATTACGTCTGAGTTTGTGTTTTTGTGGATGAAGGCTTGGTGTTTAGCATGGCCGGTTGCTGGAACAGTTGCCTTTATTTTTGGTCCAGTTGTACAAAAGCTCAGTGCTCGATTATCAGGGAGATCTTAATTTCCTATACAAATATAAAAATGACGAGTAAATGAATAAAATACTTAAAAGAAAGCCTTTATATCAAACAGCGATATAGAGGCTTTTTAACGGCTAAAAGGCTTCTGGAGGCCTTGCTGCTGGATAAATGTTATCTTGTTTCGGATCTGTTTGAGCTCCTCCCCAAGTGCGTTCCATTGGGATTACGCCAGCCCAAACTGGCCAGTTGTAATCTTCTGGATCGTCAATTGGCGGTTCACCACGAAATTTCACAGAAGCTTCTTCGATCTTGATTCTTACTAAGCCCGTTGCTTTGATTTCATTGTCGTTGATAGGTCTTAATTGCTCCCAACGACCGGAGCTGATTTTGTCTAAGAAAATCTTAAACTGACGGACTTTTTCGTCTTTATCTTCAATTAGTTCCGGCATACCAAAGAGGGTTACGGAACGATAGTTTACCGAGTGATGCATGGCTGATCGCGCTAGCACCAATCCATCTAATAAGCTGATGTTAATGCAGACTTTTTGTGGCTCATCGATTGGCCCTTTTACATTGCGAGCTTTGGAATGCGCGTGCCAGTAAAAGTAGTCTCCTTCTCGCCAATGACAGGTTGGTGTGACGAAAGCTTGTCCATTTTTGGTTTGAGCAATGTGACACATCAACGCCGCATCTATGATTTCCAAGGCGGTTTTTTTATCGTATTGCGCACGGTTTGGCCCACGTTTTACTTTGCTTAGAGGGGTTTCAAGTGTATCACTCATAATATTCATCCTACTTTTTTGTTATACATCTGACTCTATCCAGAGTAAGTGTAAAAATCCCAATGGCTTTGGTTTGTGTTCATTGAGTCGTAAAGCCTTTTTGCGGCACTGTTTTCTGGCGCAGTCACCCACTGCAGTCTCGCCGAGTCATTGTTTTGGGCGTAATGCCAGCAGTGATTAATAAGTTTTCTGGCAATCCCTTTGCCACGACAATCGGGTATAGTGAATAGATCATTCAGCACTGCCACTTTTGACACTATGCTAGAAGCGTAAGAAAAATAGACTGTGGCAAATGCGACGATTTGATCGTTTTCTCGGTAAATAAACTGGCACCCTTTTGAGCTTTCTTCATTAAATTGTTCGAAGAATTTCTTGTTTTTTGAATCTGAAATATTGTTAATTTTATAAAACTCTTGATAAGACCTAATCAAAGGTAGAACTTCTTCAAGGTTATTCTTAGATACGCTTTCGATCATTTTATGTCTCTCTAACACTAAGTAAGTTGACCCATAGTAAAAGCATCTGGCACTCTTAAAAATATCCAGAATTCATATAAAAAAGCAGGCCAGATATGAAATATGCCGTTGGCAGTTTGCGTTTCTCTTTAGACGAAGATGGCGCGCCTTATTACCAGCAGTTGATCACCCAAATTCAGCAAGGCATTGTCTCGGGTAAATTATCGGTTGGGGATAAATTGCCCTCGACACGCTTCCTGGCGGAGTCTTTGGGTGTTTCAAGAAGCACAACCTCACGAGCGTACGATCAGCTTCTTGCGGAAGGCGTTTTAATAAGCAAGGAAAAACGAGGTGTGTTTGTCTCTTCTTTGCCTATGGTTGGCCGTAGGAAACCTTTTTCGGATGATAAAAAGGCAATCCAATCTAAAAGGCAGTGCCAACAGGCGAATAAATTAAGCTTTGATGCCGGTGTAGATGTTTCTGTCTTCCCTACGAAAGAATGGGCGGCGAGCATGCGGCGCAGTTGGTTGAACCCAGATTTGGACTTGTTGCAAGGTGGTTATCCAACGGGTTATCCGGACTTAAAAGAAGCGATCGTCGATTATTTGTATCGCGTGCGTGGTTTGGAATGTACGGCAGAACAAGTTGTCGTCACCGCGGGCAATCGAGATTCATTGATTTTATTGCAACACGCGATAACATCTTTACTTGAGTTTCAACCATCAGAAACGGCTGAAAAGAGAGCGGTCACTTGGTGGCTTGAATCCCCTACTTATCCTCCAATGCGTGAAGTACTCTCGCCAAAAAATAATATTCATAATATTGCTATCGATGAAGACGGCCCTTGTTTGCCAAAAGATACTGCAATGAATGTAGGCATAATCACTCCTAATCGTCAGTATCCTTTGGGAACAAATATCAGTTCGAAACGTCGGCAAGAATGGCTGAAAAAGCTTCAGCAGTCGTCTTCTGCATGGTGGCTGGTGGAAGATGACTATGATAATGAATTTGTTTACCAAGGTCGCAGTGATGTGCCCTTTATGCAAACAGCGAGTATTCATGAGACAGCACGAGATCGTGTGTTTTTCGTCGGGAGCTTTTCAAAAGTCATGTTTCGCGGTTTGCGGCTGGGTTTTATTGTTGCGCCTTTAAAGCACGTTGATTTGGTTCGACAAAGCCAAGTGAATCTTGGTTCTTCCTCTTCTTTGCCGATACAACCAGTGGTCGCAGACTTTATGCTGCAAGGCAGTTTTGATCGTCATATCAATCGAATGCGCCGACATTATCGAATCAAACGGGATTTTCTTCTGGCTTTATTAGATGACAAATTAAGCGAGTGGTTTGATTGGGGAAAGCCTCGCGGCGGTATGCATATTCTCATTGAATTCAAAACGGATGTGCTGAGTGCTTTTCCTGAAATCCGCCTTGATGCACGTATCGCCTCGGAGTTGCGACTAAGAAATGTATGCTTCCTTACACTATCTTCCCACTATATTGAGCAACCCTCCCCACGGCAAGGTTTCTTGCTTGGTTTTAGTGGGGCAAGCGAATTTACTATGTCAAAAATGATTGATGAGTTAGAAAATTGGTTACGGAATAGCCTCTGATAAGGTTTTAACTTTTAGTTTAAATAAATGACCTAGATCAAGCTTTTCAGGAAACGTACTGGAATAGCTCTTCAATGGACAGGGCTTTCAATAGTTTTTTAAGGTTGCGTAGTGTAATATTCATCCGAAAAATATTGATCTAAATTATTAAGCTGAGCGTAATAACCAACTAGTGAATTGTGCAAACAATCGACTAGGAGGGATTTATACGCCCTGACTATTGTAAAAGCCCTAGTGCAAAAATATAATTGTCAGGCTTAACCTAATTCCGCAAATTGTCTGTGGTTATTAGGTGGTATCTACAAGATGCTCATAATTTAACTTTATTAAGCATTTAATCGGGTTTTCTTAACCACTGATTTAATGTTTATGAATTCTATGAGTTTACATTAAGCGCCTAGTCCACTCGCAACACTTGCTCTAGGACATTCTGAGGTTACAGATGAAGAAAAGACTGTTCCAATCAACCATGCTATTTTCACTTGCGCTGCTTTTAAGTGGTTGTGACTTAGCTTTGTTCGATTCTAGTGGTGTTACAGGGAAACAAATTGGTGACACCATTCTACTTACTGTAGGGCTGATGCTTATCGTGGTTATACCAACCTTGATAATGTCAGTTTGGATTCCCTATAAATATCATACTAGCAAATCCGATGAGTCTTATGACCCAGAATGGGAACATTCTAGTAAGATAGAATTTTTTGCATGGGGTGTCCCAATTGTGATTATCGCTATTCTAGCAACAATTACATATCTGACATCTTATTCACTTGACCCTAGAAAAGAACTTGCCTCAGATAAAGAACCTTTAACGATCCAAGTAGTTGCTATGGATTGGAAATGGCTTTTCTTATTCCCAGAAGAAAAAATAGCTGTCGTTAATGAGGTTGCATTCCCTGTTGATAGACCTGTTGAATTTTTGGTTACCTCTCAATCTACAATGAATTCATTTTTTATTCCTAAGCTTGGTGGGCAAATCTATGCCATGGCTGGTATGGAAAACCGTATGAATTTAATGGGTTATGAGATCGGTGAGTACCGAGGTATATCTTCAAACTATAGTGGCTTTGGTTTCGCTGGTATGCGCTTCAAAGCCAAAGTGACATCAGAAGAAGACTTCGATAAATGGGTAGAAGGTGTTAAGGCTTCTGATAAGGTGTTAACTGGCGTTGAATATGATCGCTTAATTGAAAAGACACGCGATCATAAAGTGGAGTATTTTTCATCAATAGATCCACTGCAATTTAAGAATATTATCGAGTCTTTCATTGGAGCCCAAAATGGTTCAAACTGATTTAATTAAAGATCCTCATGTGTTAACTGGAAAGTTGCATTGGGGGGTTATTCCATTTCATGATCCTGTTGTTGCGCCTGTAATGTTTGCCGCTATCTTGGGTGGCTTGGCGCTTGTTGGTCTTATTACCTACAAAAAATGGTGGGGCTACCTGTGGAATGAATGGTTTACTTCTGTAGACCATAAAAAAATAGGCATAATGTACTGTATTGTCGCATTGGTAATGTTGGTGCGTGGTTTTTCTGATGCGGTTCTTATGCGAACACATCAAGCACTTGCAACCTCGGATACGTTTGGCGAAGGGTATTTGCCACCTGAGCATTATGACCAAATTTTCACGGCCCATGGTGTGATAATGATTTTCTTCGTGGCTACCCCTTTTATGGTGGGTATCATGAACGTGATTATGCCATTGCAAATAGGCGCCAGAGATGTTGCTTTCCCTTTCCTTAACTCATTAAGTTTTTACTTATTTTTTGTTGGGGCAATGCTGGTAAATATTTCTCTTTTCGTTGGTGAGTTTGCTGCCGTCGGCTGGTTAGCTTATACACCTCTTTCTGGTATTGAGTACAGTCCTGGTGTCGGGGTGGATTACTGGATTTGGGCGCTGCAAATATCCGGTATTGGTACAACGTTAACTGCTGTAAACTTTATTGCTACGATTCTAAAAATGCGTGCTCCAGGCATGACAATGATGAAAATGCCTGTTTTTACATGGACAACATTTTGTGCCAACGTTATTGCTGTAATCATTTTCCCAATCTTAACAGTGGCTATCGCTCAATTAACGCTAGATCGTTATTTAGACTTCAATTTCTTTACTAATGACGACGGCGGAAACCAAATGATGTGGGTGAACTTGGTGTGGGCTTGGGGTCACCCTGAAGTTTACTTCTTAGTTTTACCTGCTTTCGGCATGATTTCTGAAGTGACTGCAACATTCTCTAGGAAAAGGTTGTTTGGTTATACCTCTCTTATTTGGGCTACGATTGCGATTATGGGATTATCTTTCCTTGTATGGTTGCATCACTTTTTTACCATGGGGTCCGGCGCAAGTGTAAATGCGTTCTTCGGAATCATGACAATGATTATAGGTATTCCTACAGGTGTGAAACTCTATAATTGGATCTTTACCATGTATAAAGGTCGTGTGGAGCTAACAGCATCTATGTGGTGGGTAATAGCAATGCTAATTACTTTCACAATAGGTGGTATGACTGGGGTTATGTTATCTATTCCTGCAAACGACTTTGTACTACATAACAGTATGTTTGTTCCTGCTCACTTCCACAATGTAATCATTGGTGGTGCTGTGTATGGTTACTTTGCTGGTTTCACGTATTGGTTCCCTAAAGCAACTGGTGTGAAATTAAATGAGACATTAGGTAAGTGGTCTGTAAGTCTTTGGTTCTTTGGTTACTTCTTTGCGTGGGTACCACTTTATTATACTGGCTTTGATGGAATGACTCGTCGTTTACAATATGTAGACAATCCAGAATGGCAGCAAGCAATGTACATCGCTCTTATTGGTGTGGTTTTAATTGCTGCAGGTGTTGGTACACAAGTTGTTAACATTGCTTGGAGTCTATACAAGCGTAACGATCCTCAATACAAAGATGTTACTGGTGATCCATGGGATGCTCATACTTTAGAGTGGTACACAACGTCACCACCACAATTCTATAATTTTGGTGATGTTCCATACATTAAAGATCGTGATCCACTGCTTAATATGAAGCAGGAAGGTATTGCCTATAAGCGTCCAGAGAAATATTCACGCATTCATATGCCAAAAAATACTTGGGCGGGTCCAGTATTAGGTATGCTAACACTGCCTATGGGTTTTGGTTTTGTATGGCATATCTGGTGGATGGTTATTGCGTCAGTTGCAGCCATTTTCGCTTGCTGGGTCAAATTAAACTTCGAGCGTGATAAAGATTATTATGTTGAAGTTCCTGAAGTTGAAGGTATTGAAGGTGAGTTCTTGAAGAGTAATGAAGGTCGTAGCTTCTACTTCGAGAAAAATGCTAAATACTACAAAAAATGGAAACCAGCAAATCAAAATGACAGCTCGATTGTTGCTAAGTAACCAATAAACCGTAGTGATCAGGCTAAGTATCTAGCTTGATCACTAGGATATTAATTTTGGAAGAGATTTATGACTGCATTAACTAACGATCATGATACTCATGACCATGATGATCACCATCACCACGAGGCGGAAGCCGCTGACCGCTATGTGTTTGGCTTTTGGCTATACATAATTAGTGACTGTCTGCTTTTTAGTACTTTATTTGCTACTTACGCAGTAATGGGGCAAAGCTTTGCGAACGGTGTGAAACCAGATGAGTTGTTTAATTTAAGCTTTGTTGCTGTTGAAACTGCATTGCTATTATTGAGTAGTTTTACATTTGGCATGGCAATGTTAGGTGCTAATGTTGAAAACATGGCAAAAACAAAATTCTGGTTAATGATTACTGCATTGCTAGGCCTTAGTTTTCTTGGTATGGAAATTTATGAGTTTGTTCATTTCAGCCATGAAGGTGCAACACCACAAACAAGTGGTTACTGGACATCTTTCTATAGTCTTGTTGCGACTCACGGTCTGCACGTAACAGCAGGTTTGATTTGGATGTTTTTCCTCTTCATTCATTTTAATCGTGATGGTTTTTCTAATGAAAATAAAATTCGTTTATCTTGCTTAAGCTTATTCTGGCATTTCTTAGATATTATCTGGATTTGCGTATTTAGCTTTGTATATTTAAGAGGAGCTATGTAATGTCATCATCTGAAACTGGTCCTGGCGGGCAAGCTCACGGTAGTGTTAAAGAATATGTAATAGGGCTTATCTTATCTGTTGTATTGACAGTGATCCCTTTTTATTTAGTCATGTCTGGTGTTGGAAGTGATACTTTCACTGTTATCGCAATTGTTGTTGCAGCGATCGCTCAAGTTTTAGTTCAAATGGTATTTTTTCTTCATATGAATGGCTCTTCCGAGCAAACTTGGTTAACTGTTTCTGCTGTATATTCAGTGTTTATTTTGCTTTTTGTTATTATTGGTTCTTTGTGGATATTTGAGCATTTGAATCATAATATGCTGATGGGACACTAATCTAGTCGAGATGATTATGTTTAAAGACTATGTTTCCCTAACAAAGCCAGGCATCATCTACGGAAATCTTATAGCCGCTGCAAGCGGCTTTTTCCTTGCTGCTAAAGGAAATATTGATTGGTATCTATTGCTTATTATGTTGCTTGCAACAGCTTGCATTGTTGCGGCTGGGTGTATTGTTAATAATTATGTCGATCGTGATATTGATTTAAAGATGAGCCGCACGAAAAACCGAGCTCTAGCTCAAGGTCGTGTTAGTGTTGCCTCTGCGCTTATTATGGCGCTTGCTCTTGGTATCGCCGGATTTACTCTCTTACATATATATACAACAGCTTATGCAGTCTTATTCGGTGTTATTGGTATCCTGGTTTATGTTGGCCTCTATACATTGAAGTACAAGCGTAACTCTGTCTATGGAACGCTTGTTGGCAGCTTATCTGGTGCTTGTCCTCCTGTTATGGGTTACGTCAGTATTAGCAATGGTTTTGATGTTGGTGCTGCTATCCTCTTATTAACCTTTTGTTTCTGGCAAATACCTCATTCTTACGCCATTGCTATATGCCGATTTGATGATTATAAAGCTGCCAATATACCTGTTTTGCCTGTGAAGTATGGTGTACAAATGGCAAGGTATCATATGTATGTTTATATTGTTGCTTTTGCCATTGCAGCTTTATTACTTGCAGAAAGAGGCATAGTAGGAAATGTATATGCTTTGATTATGAGTTTAATGAGTATTTATTGGATATATCTGGTTAAAATCGGCTATAAGGTTGAGAACGAAAAAGTTTGGGGACGAAAGTTATTTGTTTTTTCCATTCTTATTATTACAGTGTTCAGTGTCCTAATCTCTGTTGATTATGTTAACCACGGACAAGTAGAAATTGTTTCGCTGCAACCTTCTCAACTGGCAATGCAATCATGAATGAATCCAAAATTGTAAAAATCTCAGTCTTCGCGGCTCTTTTTCTCTCTATTTCTATCATTGTTTTCTATGTAACAACAACGACTCGCCCGATTGGAGAGAAATACAAACCATTGAGTGAATTAGGCGGACCTTTTACTTTGGAAACAAAGCAAGGCCCTTTTTCACTGTCTGATATCGAAGGCAAAGTTGGCGTTGTGTATTTTGGATTCTTAAGTTGCACTGAAGCATGTCCTGCTTCTATTGGCGTAGTTCAAGCCGCCTACAAACAACTGAATGATGAAGAGCGAGGCAATGTTCAGTTCTTATTTGTTAGTGTTGACCCTGAGAGAGATTCTTTAGAGGATCTTTATGATTTTGGTGACTATTACGATAATGATCTTTTGGCACTTACTGGAACAAAAAAAGAAATCGATAAAGTTACCTCTGATTATGGTGTGTTTTTCGAGTTAACAGACCTAGAAGGCTCTGCACTTGGCTACACTGTAGATCACTCATCTCGCTTTTATATGATAGATAAGCAAGGCAAATTGTTTACAACAATGAGCCATAGTACGACTCCGAGTGAGCTGGCTGCTCGAATCAAACAGCTTCAAAATATGGAAAGCACTTCTTCCTAACTGTCTATCCATTGTCACACCTAAATGAAAGGATGTGTTATGTATATTACTCGTCATTTGTTTTTGATTTTTAGTATTATTTCTTTGTTCACTGTATCTCTAAATACGCATGCAAAAACTTCTATGTCTGTTATAGCGGAGGAGCATGAAATCGAACAATGTAAGCAGCCTTTAATCGCTATTGCCGATGAACTGATTGGCAAAAATGAACACAGGCTTTATGTGGATCAGCCTAAGCATCATGCGAATAAATACCCATTCACAGTCATTGGTGTTATTTCTTATAACGATCAGGATGCTCAGGTGCAGTTTAATGCGTCACCTATGGTAAACGGTGAATGTGAAGTGTCCTATCAAGAAGTGTTTGCTTTACCTGAGACTTGTTTAGCTGTACGTGAGCAAGTTTTTAAGAAATGGGAATACGTTGGTCGATTAAGCCAAAATAGCTTTTTCTTACGACACAAAGAGCGTTTTACTAAGAACGCGACATTAACAAGTATAAAGTCTGGTTCTGAGTGTTTAGTTACTCGACGTCATAGTGGTATATAACAGGTAATCCAATGAAAAAAACAATAGCGCTAGTGTTGATGGCCTTAAGCCCATTTGCTTTTTCTGCACAGCTAGAAGTAAGTAGAACCAATGTCAGAGCCAACGTGCCTGGAAGTGATAACACAACGGCTTATATGCTGATTGAAAACCTCACTAAAAAAGATGTTCGTATTGTTGGTGCAGAATCAGATGTTTCTGCATTTACTGAGCTTCATAGTCATAAAATGGATGGCGATACCATGATTATGCGCCATGAAAAGTACATTGACGTCGACGCAGGCGAAAGTGTTCGTTTCGCACCAAACGGTTACCATATTATGTTGATTGGATTGGACAAACGCGTAAAACACGGTGAGAAGGCCACAATCACATTAAAATACGATGATGGCACATCTCAAGCGTTCAAATTTGATGTCATCGATCCAAGAAAAGCCGCTAAATAGCCGACGGATTAGTCAGAGTATTTAGGTCTTCTCGTGTTGGTGTTTTGCTAACAAGGCTTCTATTCCTTCAATGGTTACCTTGCCATGCAGAACATCAACAATGTCTCCGTCCGGAGATAAGAGATAAGTGGTAGGCAATACCGCAGGCAATCCCATTGGCAGCGACTCAAGGGAAGACGTCTTCAGCACAGGGAGCTGAATCCCATAACGTGCTTTTAAATCCAGAATTTCTTGATCCGATAAGCTGTCATAGCTGATCCCAAAGACACGTAACTCTCCCGCTTGTGCGAGCGCATTCAATTCAGGCAGCTCTTCCAAACAAGGCTTACACCATTCTGCAAAGTAATTAATCAGAGTCCATTGATCACTTTTCCAGTCGTACGATTTTCCTGATACAGCATCAAAAGAAGGGGCTTTTTGTAGTCCTAAAATAATCGCTAAGGTGAATACAGGAAGTAATGCGCAGGCTAAAAGCTTGATGAAGAGTGACTTATTTTTTATAAGCATAAAGAAGCTCTAATGAATTAAATTAAATGTTATTATCGCAAAACAAACTTATTAAGAAAATGTCATCCTCGCTTTGAGCTAAGGTATTCTTTTTTATTTCGTTTTCCGCTTTAGTGAAACTTTCTATTTATCTCATTATTCGTTATTTTGATTGTTTGCTTGTTGAATCTCTTACGCGGCAGTATTTACTGGAAACTTTTGCGGTTATTTCAAAAATTAGTTGGATTCGACACTCGAACCAAAAAGGACGATGTACATGAAAACGCTTTTAAGCTCGGCAATTATGGCCAGCGTTGCTTTTATTTTTGGAGCCAACCCCGTTTATGCGGATGAGCTTCGTTGTCAAGCACTCTTAACTCATGGACTCGAAGGCGTTGAGATTAAAAGTGCCATGCATCAATCTGATAAAGAAGTCCGAAGCCCTTATTGTTTGGCTTCGGGTGTAATGTCTCAGTATCTTGGGACTGATGGCAGGTTCTATTCAATCAAGTTTGAGCTGCGACTCCCTGACTTTTGGCAAGGGCGTTTTGCTTATCAATTTAATAGTGGATATGGCGGTGAAGTGAAGTCTGCGTTAGGGGCAATCACTGGCCTTTTACCTTCCGAGTATGCAATCAACCAAGGCTTTGCCGTCATTACCAGCGATGGCGGCCATGATGCCAGTGCGTACCCTGAAGCGGGCCTGGCTGCAACGGAGGCTTTTGCTCACAACCCTCAAGCGCGTCGTAGTTATGCATACGAAGCGGTAGAATACTTAAATCCAGTCGCTCGTTTCTTAGTCGAGCTTTATTATGAAAAGCCCATTCGATATTCATATGGCATCGGGCATTCGGACGGCGGACGCTTAGCCATGATCGCGGCAACTCGTTTCCCCAATATGTTTAATGGATTGTTAGTCGGTTCTCCCGGTTTTAATGCCCCACGAGCGGCATTACAACATGCGTGGGATGTTCAAGCTCTGCATCGAGTTAACGACGACATCAGCCAATCTTTAACACAGCGTGACCTCGACTTCTTCGCTCAAAATGTTTTGAACACGTGTGATGGTTTGGATGGCATAAACGACGACATGATTTTTGCCTCTGATGCTTGCCAGCAAGTGTTTAAACCAACTGCTTTAGTGTGCAAAAGCAATTTTGACCGAGACTGCCTGCCGTTAGAAAAAGTCTCTGCGCTTATGAAAATGCATCAAGGGCCACACAATTCAAAGAACCAAGCTTTGTACACTAGTTGGGTTTATGACTCCGGCATCCGTTCAGATAATTGGCGTGTATGGAAAGTAAAAAGTGATGTTTCAGCTTGGAACCATCAACCAGCAGGTTTGGTAAAAGGCGGCGCATCATTAGCGCACATTTACACCACGTCTTATGCCGAAATTAAAGGTGATGTGTTTTCCCTAAAAGAGTATTTATTAGCGTTCGACTTTGATCAAGATGCTCCTAAAATATATGCCACGAATCGTGAATTCACAGATTCTGCCATGACATTAATGACGCCTCCTGATGCGGCGAAGCCTAAATTAACAGGCTTTAAGCAGAATGGCGGTAAAATGATGGTGTTTCATGGTAACAGTGATCCTGTTTTCTCAGTAAAGGATACAGTTAGGTGGTATGACTTCTTAGACTTTGGCTTAAGTGGCCAAGCTGATGGATTCGTGAAGTTTTATCGTATTCCTGGTATGCCTCATGGCCAAGGTGGCGCTTCGACAGATCAATTTAATATGCTACGACCTTTGATTAATTGGGTGGAAAGACAAAAGGCACCACAAGACGTTATTGCAGCAACGCGGTTAGATAATCCAGAAATTACATCTCGTATGGCAGGGTTAACTCGTCCTTTGTGTCCTTATCCGTCTTACGCTAAGTATCAGAGCGGTAACCACCGTGATGCCAAATCCTTTGTTTGTGCTACTAACCAATAGAACCTACCCGTGCTTTGGAAGAGAAACTGAGCTGGCACTGCCTAAGGTCAAAGGCTATCATGCGTGTCATTCTAATTGTCTCATGAATGACAGCTTGCTTGGAGGCGAATATGAGCTCATCAGATCGACATTTTATTTTAGGCTACGGTAGTTTGATTAGTAGCGAAAGTCGTGCGAAAACCGGTGAAACGGGTCAGGTTTGGCCGGTTAAATTGCATGGTTTTGAGCGTCATTGGTCGGTCATGAGTGATGAGTTTGGTATGAGCTCGGTCGCTGTCATTAAAGCGTCGGATAAAGCCTGTAACGGTGTGCTGGTTGAAGTGCCTTTTGATCAGTTTCCTTTGTTTGATGAGCGTGAGCGAGGTTATCACCGAGCAATGATCCAAGCGGATCAGTTAAGCTCTTATCAAGCCACGTCTTTACCGGAAGGAACCTACTGGATTTATTATACGGACGATATTGTTGAACCAACTCAAGGTTGCCCTATAACGCTTAGTTACCTTGATGTTATTTTGTCTGGTTGCCTAGAGTATGGTGATGCTTTCACTCAAGATTTTTTGATGTTGACGAAAGGTTGGACATCATCGCCTTTATTGAATGACAGAAAAGCGCCACGTTATCCGAGAGTACAACCTGATATTGAGACAGAGCGTTTAAATACTTTATTAGCGCCTGTAACCACCCTTTCTATAAAAGAGCTATCTGTAACTTATGAATCTTAACTCAACGAGCCAATTGCTGGTGCGTAATGAAAATGAACTCTCAGGCAAGGTTTTGTTTGCCAACCCAGAAGACACTTATCCTTTGGATATCAGTCGGCAGGCCGATGTGTATGTTTGGTGCCAATCTAAAACTTCTTATGATGCATTAGATCGTGTTGGTTTTGCCGAAGAAAAACTGCTGCTGTCTGAGCAATGGACTATTGAAAATGGCACAGATTTCGACTACATCATTGTTTATCAGCCTAAAGCCAAAGAGCTGTTGGATTATTTATTGGCTGCGGTTTTGCCACTTCTAAAAGACGGCGGACAAATTTGGTTAGTGGGTGACAATAAAAGTGGCGTCAAATCCTCTGCCAAGCGTTTAGAAGCTGGTTTAGACGAAGTTGGTAAGCTAGACAGTGCGAAACATTGCTTGCTCTATGCGGGCTACAAACGCCGCCCAGCGAAGCCTTTTGTATTTGAAGATTGGATTGTCTCTTGGCAACAAGAAGTGGCAGGACAGACACTTACTTTATGCAGTTTGCCCGGTGTATTTGGTCACGGGAAACTGGATAAAGGAACAGAGCTATTATTGAACCAGTTAAACGAACACCGCTTTATGAGCGATGCCGCCAATGCTCGAATTCTCGACTTTGGTTGTGGCGATGGCATCATTGCGCTTTGGTTGTACAACAAAACTGGCGCGCGCATAACGGCGTTGGATGACAGTGCATTGGCTCTCAAAGCAACGGAGCTAACTTTCGCAGCAAACCAAGCCTGCGATGCTCTGACAACGTTGGCTTCGAATGGGCTAAATGAAGTGAAAGGTCGATTCAATTACGTTGTAACAAATCCGCCTTTCCATACTGGAATTAATACAGATTATAGTATCGCAGAAAGCTTTTTCATGACGGTTAAGCAGCATTTAACTTTGAACGGTGAACTGTTTGTTGTAGCGAATGATTTTTTACGATACCCACCGATTTTGGATGCGGCGCTGGGTTCACATACTCGCCTTTTCCGAGATAAAGGCTTTGCTATTTATCATGGACGTCAGCCGAAAAAACGCTAATTACTAGCGTAATTTGATGATATTAAAAACGCGCAGACTTCTTCAGAAGACGCGCGTTTTTTTATGTTTAGTTCATCATCATTTTCGCGATGGTTTTAATCACAGTAATCAAATGCCTCATCTGTTAAACTGGCGCCTTATAAATCTTTAAACCCATTATATTGATGGCGCTAACCCTAACACTAGGAATCCATTTTGAATAACAACGATGTTCTACGACGCCTTCGCTACACCTTTGACTTAAAAGAATTAGCGATCGTGGAGATATTTTCTGCGGCAGATTCTTCTGTGTCTCAAACTCAGGTTTCGGCTTGGTTAAAGAAAGAAGAGGATACTGGCTATGTTGAGATGATCGATGTCGAAATGGCGAGTTTTCTTAACGGTTTTATTAATACCAAACGTGGTAAGCGAGAAGGCCCTCAACCTATTCCGGAAACGCGTTTAACAAATAATGCTATTTTTATGAAATTGCGCATTGCTTTGAATCTTCAGGCTGAAGCGATTCTAGATATCATGTCATTGGCTGAATTTAACCTAAGTAAACATGAGCTTAGCTCTTTTTTTCGCAAGCCAGATAATCGCCATTATTGTGAATGCAAAGACCAAATCCTACGTAATTTTCTGATGGGGCTGCAAAAGCATTATCGCCCTTGATATTGGAAAACAGGCATAAAAAAAGAGACGGCAAGCCGTCTCTTTTTTGTTTGTGCTGAACAATCTAATTAATGTAAATCAGACTCGTATTCAGCTTCTACTTTTTGTTCTGCTTGTTTTGCTGCACCGCTCAACAAGTTAAACCACTTGTCACCGTCTTCAATGCTTTCTTTAAACCAACTGTATACAGGTTCAGCCGCTTTAGCGAACTGTGCCTTTTCTTCTGGAGTTGGAACGTATAGATCTCCGCCTGATTTGTTAAACGCCTCATAAGCCGCAATCGATTTACGTTTTGGTGAAGCAAAGGTTGCTTGCTGTAGCGCGGAGAAACCATCGACAACAACACGACGAAGTTCTTCAGGCATATCCAAGAAAGTATCGTTATTCATGTACCACAAAGCAGACATATAAGCATGGCCATCAAGTGTCACATATTTTAGGCCGGCGTCTGTGAACTTCATGCCCATAATATCCGTGATACCGTTTTTAGAACCTTCAACGACACCCGTTTGGAAAGAGGTGAAAAGGTCTCCCCATGGAATTGGCGTTGGGCTAGCACCCAAAGAGCGAACCAATTCTTGAGGTAAGTCTGAAACCACGGTACGGATTTTTAAACCTTCCAAATCTTCAGGAGACTTAACCGTACGTTTTGTGTTGGCAAAGTTACGCCAGCCGCCAGTGTTACCTATAGTCATTAGACGAACAACATTGTCTGAATCTTCTAGGATTTGCTTGCGCAACTCGCGAGTAAAGTCGCCAGTGAGCACTTCCTCTGCAATGCGGTCATCACGTAATACATAAGGCAGATCCAAAACTTGTACGTAAGGATACATAGCAGAAGCGCCACCTGACGTAGAAATGTAAATATCAATTGCACCGTCTTCTAGGGCTTCAAGACACTCTACACCGTTGCCGCAAAGCTGAGTGCCCATAAAGATATCGACAGCGATTTCGCCATTAGAATGAGCTTCTACGAAGTCTTTAAAGACAACCAAGCCATCATAGTCTTCATCGTTTTCATTTGAGTTTGCAACAGCACGAATATTAAATTCAGCCGCCTGAGCGACATTGCCAAACATGACGCTCGCGCCAATAAAACTTGCTGCAATCACACTATTTATTTTTGTTTTTGTGAACATGAAAAAAATCCTCTTTTATGGTTTTTCTTTGCATTTCAAACTATCCAGATACCAGCCCGAGTAGCCTTGGTAACGTCATGGATAGAGATGGGAAAAAGGTAATCAAAAAGATCACTGCCACTTCAACAGCCAAGAATGGCAATATAGCTTTAGAGATGCTTTCGATACGTTCGCC
The DNA here is from genome assembly GCF_039939215.1 of Marinomonas sp. 5E14-1. Classification (NCBI taxonomy): domain Bacteria; kingdom Pseudomonadati; phylum Pseudomonadota; class Gammaproteobacteria; order Oceanospirillales; family Oceanospirillaceae; genus Marinomonas; species Marinomonas sp. 5E14-1. Next base: position 207,824 of record NZ_JBDXMW010000006.1, read on the forward strand.
AGAGACACTGGAGGCGACAAAGAGCACCAACCCCATGGGCGGTGTTGCTAGGCCGACGGTCAAGTTAACACTCATAATGATGGCAAAATGGATTGGATCAACGCCAATGTTGATAAAGATAGGCCCTAAGATGGGGCCCAAGATAATGATGGCTGGGCCCGCATCCAAGAACATACCAACAACGAACAATAAAATGTTGATCAAGAACAACAACATCAATGGGTTTTCACTGATCGTCAGTACCCAGCTCGCTAAAATTTCTGCACTGTGAGACAAACTAACAACCGTCTTAAACGCAATCGCAGAACCTACGAGTAGAAGTACCACAGCGGATGCTTGCGCACCTTTGATGAAAATATGCGGCAAGTCTCTTAATTTAACTGTCTTCATTACCCAGACACTGATAATCAGCGCATAAGCGGTAGCGACAGCAGAAGCTTCAGTCGGTGTGAAGATACCACCGATGATGCCACCTAAAATGATAACGGGAGCAAACAAAGGGAAGATGGCATTTTTAGTTGCTTGGCCGCGCTCTGTCCAAGTGGATTTAGGACCAGCAACAGGGAAGTCATACTTCTTCGCCATTAAGGCAACCATGGACATTAAGCCAACACCGATCAATATACCTGGCACAATGCCGGCTGCGAATAAGGCGGCGACAGACACTTCCATTGTGTATGCATAAATAATCATAATGCCGGACGGTGGGATGATTGGACCGATTACAGACGACGCCGCCGTAATTGCTGCGGCGAACTTTCGGCTATAGCCATTCTTTTCCATCGCAGGAATCATCATAGAACCGATCGCAGACGTATCCGCAACAGCAGAGCCTGACAAGCCTGCAAACAACATGCTCGACATGATATTCACGTGAGCCAAACCACCGCGAACGTGGCCGATAAATGATTGGGAAAATTGGACCAAATTCATGGTGATGCCACCGCGGTTCATCAGCTCACCTGCGAGCATGAAGAAAGGGATCGCCATCAATGGAAAGGAATCAACTCCGTTATAAATATTACGAAACAACAAGCCGACATCACGTTCCATTCCGGTGGCATAAAGCATTAAACCCGGCGCCATAAGCATGGCAAAGAATACGGGCATACCAACCAGTAACAGAACGAGGAATAAAGGTAAAAATAGAGCTAGCATATTTTCGTTTCTCTTTTTTATTATTATTTTCTGCCTTGCTGTTTAAGATGCGAGGCAATTCGCGAACATCAGAGGTTAGTCTGGATTCGCATCGGCACGAACTTCCATAGCAATCTGAAACTCTTTTTTATGTCCCAAGAAGCAACCCAACTCGCGTAAGCAGAGTTCAATATTGACCAGTAACATAGTGAAAAAGCACACAGGCATCGCCAGATAAATCCAAGCACGAGAAATATGAATAGAAGCGGCGCGGCTACGAAAGCCACGTTCAAAGAAGTCTATTCCCATTGACGTCAGCTTCACTAACGCGATGCCAGCCATCAATAATAAAGCCAACTTCAATAAGCTAGAAGCCTTTTCAGGCAAGGCTTGTAAAAACATATCGATAGCAACGAAAGAACCACGACGATAGGCTTCACCAGAAACCATCGCCATCATCCAAATCATCAGTGCTCTTGCTGCTTCTTCTGGCCAAGGCAGTGCGTCGCCAATAACGTAGCGGCAAAACACCTGCAGTAAGATCACAGAAATCATTGCAGTTACTAACATCCAAGCAACACTTCGGCCGATACGGCTTAACAGAAAATTGATGGTCGCTATGCCAGTAACCAAGGTTCTAAGAATGACCATTTTCTTCTCCCTCAATAAACATTGTTATTATTTTTTCTTGTTTAAAGGGTAACGAATTAAGGCACTTCTTGGCCTGCAGCGGCAGTCCAAAGTTCGAACCAAGTTTCACGGTCTATTGAGATATCTAAGATTTTAGACAAGTCTTTAATGCGCTGTGTATTGTTTGTTCCTACAACAGGCAGAATATTTGCAGGGTGCGCCAATAACCAAGCAAGTGCAATATGGTCAGATGATGCGCCTTGTTCTTTGGCTAGACGTTCAAATAATGGTGCTAAGCGACGAGTTTCTGGTGTGTCGGCAAACAATGCGCCGCCAGCAAGTGGTGACCACGCCATTGGTGTGAGTGAATCCAGTTGCATTGCGCTTAAGTTTCCATTAGTGAACGCGTTTCTTTCTAACAGGCTCATTTCCACCTGATTGACGACCAAAGGATGCTTCATGTTGTTTTGCAGTAAGCGCCAATCCCAAACTTCGAAGTTAGATACACCAACCGCGCGAACTTTACCGCTGTCGATCAGAGCATCAAGTGCTGCGCCTGTTTCTGCTGCGTTCATGAATGGATCCGGACGGTGAATGAGTAGCAAATCTAGGTAATCTGTAGAAAGGTTTTGTAAGCTCTTTTTAACGCTCGCATTAATGTAAGTGGCACTTGTATCGTAAAGCTTCACACGACGAGTTGGGAATTTATCTGAGATAAGTCCGATGTCGCATTTGGAAATAAGTTGCATTTTAGAGCGTAAAGAAGGGTCTTGAGCAAGCGCTTGACCAAATAATTGCTCACATTCGTAATCACCGTAAATATCGGCGTGATCAAAAGAAGTAATGCCTTGATCTAGGCACAAATCAATTTTTCCTCGTACGTGCTGCGTTGAAGCATCTGCTGCATCCGCAAGACGCCACACTCCATAAACTAAACGGCTTAGTTGTACGTCTGATTTTCCGAGTTGAATCATTTGCATTGTATTTTCCCTAAGACTGTAACCTTCATTCTTTGATGTAGGTTGTCTGTATCTTATTATTGTTTTGATTTACTGGTTCAACGGAGAGATTTCGTTGTTAATACCAGTAGTTGTATATTCACATTATCAGTGTATTCTAATGATGTAAATCAATGGTGAATGAATTTTTGTGAAAAGTATCGCTAAATGAAAAAATAAGCCTAACAATAGGAAAAATAGGTATTTCAAATGCGAATGATTAACAGAAAAGCTCAGGAGACAGAGTGGAAAAACAACACTTGGAAAAAAAGAAGCAAGCGAAGCAATTGCCTTTGTTTATTCAGATTAGTGAACTGTTGAACAGAGAGATTGCGGCAGGGCAATGGCTTCCTGGTGACCGTTTGCCTATTGAAGCTGAGTTAGCCACGACGCTTGGAGTTGCCATTGGTACATTACGGAAAGCTTTAAAAAAGCTTGAAGAGGATGGTCTATTAGAACGTAGACAAGGCTCGGGAAACTATGTGAAACGAGCGCCAAGTGGACGTGCTGTTTATCAGTTCTTTCACTTAGAAACCCTCACTGGCGGCGGTATTCCTACAGCGGATATTTTGTCGGTTACGGCCGATGATGATGCCTTTGTTAAACTGCAGTTAAAAGTTGAAGGTGATGGAAAGCTCTGGTGTGTTAAGCGGGCAAGATATTTGAACCGAGAACTGGTTGCGATGGAGCAGATTTGGTTCCGTCATGATCATGACCCAAAGCTCAAACCAAAAGATCTACATGAATCTCTTTATCTCCACTATCGAGAGCAATTCTCTTTTTGGATTAGCCGAGTAGAAGACGAAGTGGATTGTGGCGAGTCGCCTGAATGGGTTTCTGAGGCGTTGGGCTTAGAAAATAAAGCCATCATGCCGAAGGTACATCGTCGTAGTTGGTCAAACGAAGGTAAAGTCGAAGAATTTTCATTTACTTGGTATGACCCAAGAAAATGTCGATATGTTGCGCGTTGGCATTAAAAAATAATTAAAAAAACAAAACTAACATAAATAAAAACAAGAGGTTAGATATGGAAAAGCGTGTTCGTTATGGCATTCTTGGCTGTGGAATGATGGGACAAGAGCATTTGAGAAATCTTGCGCTTATTGATGGCGCTGAGGTAGTTGCAATCACAGAGCCAAATAAAGAAATGCAAAAACGTTGTGCGGAATTGGTCTCTGATGCGCACTTCTTCAATAATCTAGATGACATGCTGAATGCTAACCTTGAGCTTGAAGCCCTTGTTATTACAACACCAAACTACCAACATGCCGATCAGCTATTACAGCTTTTTGAGCAAACCTCGCTGCCAATTCTTGTCGAAAAGCCAGTTGTCACCAGCCTAGAGCAAGTCGCTAAAATTCGAGCTGCTGCCGCGAAGCACCCAGCACCAATTTGGGTTGCAATGGAATATCGTTATATGCCGCCTGTTGCTCAATTTAAAAAGCAAATTGTGAATGGCGACATTGGCAAATTCACCATGCTGAATATTCGAGAGCACCGCTTTCCATTTCTAGAAAAAGTGGATGATTGGAATCGCTTTAACAGTAAGACTGGCGGCACTTTAGTTGAAAAATGCTGTCACTTCTTTGATCTAATGCGTTTGCTAACAAAGAGCGAAGTGAAGCGTGTTTATGCATCCACTGGACAAGACTGTAATCACCTTGATGAAAGTTATGACGGACAAGCTCCTGATATCATTGATAATGCGTTTGTGATCGCGGACTTTGAAAATGGTCAGCGTGCTTGTTTGGATCTAAATATGTTCGCAGAAGGTTCGCGCTACCAAGAAGAAATTTGTGCCATTGGCTCAGATGCGAAACTTGAGTGCTTTGTGCCAGGCCCAGGCCGCTTTTGGCCAAAAGAAACTTTAGGTCCTGCTCCTATTCCTAAAGTTGTATTAAGCCCACGCGCTCCTAAAGGGCCGATTGAGGCTGACATTCCTGTAGACGATAAGTTGTTAGACGCTGGTGATCATAATGGTTCCACTTTTTATCAACATCTTGGTTTCTTCAAAGCCATCACAGAAGGTGCACCTGTAGATGTTTCTCTTGAAGACGGTTTGAAAGCGGTTGTGATTGGTTTAGCAGCTCAACATTCCTCAAAAATGGGGCAGGCTATTTCTTTGACAGGTGAAGGTTTTAGCTTTTCTGAATAAAAAATATAAGTATTGTAAATCAATGTCTTAAATGATTTTGTGGGATTTTCTAACCTAAATTCATTCACTATTGATTTACTTAATGCTTAAATCGGATTAGAGTGGCTTAATAATTCATCTACCATTGATTCATGCCATGGTAGAAATTCATTAAACACTATTACTTTCATTAGGAGTAAATAATGAGTGTCGTAATTTCCAAACTAGAAGAACAAAAACAAGTAAATGGGTTGGATTTTCCTTTGCTAGTAACGCCTCATAATGACGAAGTGAAAAAGGATGCGTCTACCTTTTTTCATTGGGTCGAAGAGAACAAAGCGGAATTGCACGAAAAATTGATTAAGCATGGTGCGGTTTTGTTCCGAGACTTTCCAGTTGTTAATTCTGATGATTTTGAGCAAATGCTTAATGAGACGAATTACAAAAACATGCCTTATGTTGGTGGCGCGGCACCGCGTTCACAGGTGACAGAATCCCGAATTGTGACGGCGAATGAGTCTCCAGCTTCAGAAAAAATTCCTTTTCACCACGAGATGGCACAAGTACCAACACCTCCTGGTTACATTTTTTTCTATTGTGAGACGGCAGCAGAGAAAGGAGGCGCAACGTCTATTTTGCATTCAGGAGAAATCTGCAAGACTTTCTTCGACATTGCTCCTGAATTCGCGAAAAAAATTGAAGACCAAGGTGTGCGTTATATTCGCGTGATGCCTGAAGTAACAGACATAACGTCTGCGATTGGTCGTTCTTGGAAAGACACTTTCTTGGTGCAAACTCGTGAAGAAGCAGAAGAAAAAATGCGCGAAGCGGGAATGACTTGGGAGTGGTTAGATAATGGTAATGTTCGTACAGAAACTCGAGTGCTTTCTGCCATTCGCTATGATGAAGAAACTCAACAGAAGGTTTTCTTTAACTCCATTGTGGCTGTATTTACAGGTTGGAATGATAGCCGTAATGAAGGTAAAAAAGCGGTTGCCACAGCGAATGGCGAATTCATGGATGAAGAACAGCTTAATAAGCTAGTGTCTGCTATGGATGAACAATGTGTGAATTTCAAGTGGAAAGATGGCGATGTATTGTGGGTTAATAATCACACAGTACTTCATGCTCGTCAGCCGTTTGAGGGTGATCGACGTATTCTTGCTTCTATCTCATTCAAAGAGTAGGCGGAAACGAATTGAAGAAAATCACTGCTTTTATATGAAGGTTCATGGTCATTCCTATACGAAAGACCGATTGCTTTGTTCTCCTTAGTGTTAACTGCTTTCTCTGTGTACACGGCACTTAGATTTAATGAGAAGAAAGAAGCTTCTGTTGAAAGCTAATTGATCTACAAAAAAGATCAATGAAAAAGGTGAGATAAGATAAGCCATTTAAAATGACTTTCTTTCTCGCCTTTTTTGTTTGCGATTATAGAGGGTTAGGTTGAGGTAAAAAAAAGCGCCCTTGCGGACGCTAAAAGGCTCTCTGTGAGCAATTCTTTTTAAGCAACATTCTGCGTGTAGTTTTCTGTACGATTCTCTTCTACCGCATGACACGCAATTAGATGGCCTTGTTCTTGGCTATCATTACTGTCTAATCTCAATATTGGTGTTTCGCTTTTACAGCGATCATTGGCATAACTGCAACGACCATGAAAAGCACACCCAGAAGGTGGATTCAAAGGAGAAGGCAGTTCGCCTTCTAATTTGATTCGCGTGCGACGCTTTTCTGGAGACAGCTGCGGCGTACTGGAAAGCAATGCCAAGGTATAAGGGTGCTTTGGATTCTCGAACAATTGTGTACGGGAACCTTGTTCAACCACTTTACCAAGGTACATAACCATTACGTCATCGGCGATGTGTTCGACCACAGACAAGTCGTGAGAGATGAACACATAGCTCAAGCCGAACTCTTCTTGAAGATCCATCATCAAGTTCAATACCTGTGCTTGCACGGACACGTCGAGGGCTGAAACGGGTTCATCGGCGACAATCACATTAGGGTCGAGCATCAAACCACGGGCAATCGCAATTCGTTGGCGCTGACCGCCAGAAAACATATGCGGATAACGATCATAATGTTCTGCCTTCAAGCCAACCTTAGCCATAATAGAGATGGCTTTTTCTTTACGCTCTGCTTTTGACAAATTGGTGTTAATAACCAGAGGCTCTTCTAAAATCGCGCCAATTTTCTTACGCGGATTCAAAGAACCATAAGGATTCTGAAAGATGATCTGAATCTTCTGGCGAAGTTTCTTTTGAGCATCTTTTGTTAAGGTTAATAAGTCTTCACCTAGATGTGCCAAGCTACCACTGGTTGGCGTTTCAATCATGGTCAGCATACGGCCTAGAGTTGATTTACCACAACCAGATTCACCAACAACCGCCAGCGTTTTGCCTTTTTCAAGCTGAAAGCTGATGCCGTCAACGGCTTTTACCACAGCGTTTGGTTTCAGTAAGCCTTGTTTTACCTGATAGTGCTGTTTTAAGTCATCCGCTTTTAGAATGAGTTCGATGTCTTGTTGATTCATGCGGCTGGTCTCCCTTCGCTGTTCAATGGCGTGTGGCACTTTACTTGACGGTTAAGGTCGCCTTGGTTTTCAGGTTCCACTTTACGGCAATGATCTGTGGCATAAGGGCAGCGAGGGCTTAACAAGCAGCCAAGAGGTCGGTCATATTGACCTGGCACCACGCCAGGAAGCGCTTCAAGGCGAGATTTACCAGCGGCTGACTCGGGCAAAGAGGCCAGCAAAGCTTGAGTATATGGGTGTCTTGGTGTGCTAAAGACTTCTGATGCCGGGCCGGACTCAACAATTTGTCCTGCGTACATCACGATAACGCGATGCGCTACTTCCGCCACAAGTGCCAAATCGTGCGTAATCAGTACTAAACCCATTTGCTTTTTGCGTTGTAGGTCAATTAGCAGATCAATGATTTGAGCTTGTATTGTGACGTCTAAAGCCGTTGTCGGCTCATCAGCGATCAAAAGTCGTGGGTTACACGCGATAGAAATTGCGATCATCACACGTTGGCTCATGCCGCCAGAAAGCTGATGAGGGTAATTGTCCAAACGAGATTCAGGGGCCGGAATGCCGACTTGGGTAAGCAGCTCAATAGCGCGAACTTTTAGCTCTTTTTTGCTGCCACCTTGGTGCGTTTTTAGCGCTTCAATGATTTGATAACCCACGGTAAAGCATGGATTCAAACTCGTCATTGGGTCTTGGAAGATCATTGCAATGTCTGAGCCTGTTAGCTTTCGACGTTGCTTTTCTGGTATGGCTTGTAGGTCTTGGTTATCAAAAGTGAGTTGGTTTGCACTCACCTTGCCCGGGAAGTCAATTAATCCCATGATAGACAAAGAGCTGACACTTTTCCCTGAACCAGACTCCCCAACGATGCCAAGAACTTCCCCTTCTTCAACCTTATAACTGATATTATCCACGGCGCGAAAATGGCCGAAGGTAACGCTTAAATTTTCCAACTGTAACAGTGACATCTGAACCTCTCCTACTGCTTCAATTTAGGGTCAAGAGCGTCGCGTAAGCCATCGCCCATGAGGTTAAACGCCAATACGGTGATCAAAATCATCAAACCTGGGAAGGTTACAACCCACCATGCGCGTTGTACGAACTGCAGAGCGTTAGCCAGCATTGACCCCCATTCAGGGGTTGGTGGTTGTGCGCCAAGACCAAGAAAACCTAATGCGGCCATATCAAGAATTGCCGTTGAGAATCCCAGTGTGGCTTGCACGATTAAAGGTGCTAAACAGTTTGGCAAAATACACATAAACATCAGGCGCAATGGACTAGCACCAATAACCCGTGAAGAGGTTACATAGTCACGAGACATTTCAGCCATGGTTGCAGCGCGGGTTAAGCGCACGTAATGAGGCAATGAGACGATGGAAATCGCCAACGCAGCATTTACAATACTTGGCCCCAAAATCGCCACAATCGCAATCGCTAGCAACAAACTTGGCATGGCCAGCATGATGTCGACGATGCGCATGATTGCTGTGTCTATCATGCCTTTGAAATACCCAGCCACAAGGCCAAGTAAAATCCCCATCACCAAAGAGGCGGTCACTGCCACAATACCCACAGCGATAGAGAGTCGAGAGCCATGAATAAGGCGTGACAAAATATCGCGACCAACATCGTCGGTTCCTAAAATGAATGACCAATTTCCACCTTCTAACCAAGCGGGTGGTAAGAGTAAAGCGTCACGATATTGATCAGACGGTGAGTGGGGCGCAACGAAGTTGGCAAAAATCGCCATAAAGAAAATCAGTGCGATGACAATCAGGCCGACAAGCGCACCTCGGTTGCTGCTGAAGTAGTGCCAAAACTCTTGCAGCGGTGTCATAGGAATAGGTGCGGTAAGTTCGTGGTTTTCTGTGGACGTTTCGATAGATGTAGTCATAAACGCCTCCTTATCGGCTATGTCGAATACGTGGGTTTACAATGCCGTAAGTAATATCAACAAGAAGATTTACGACAATAATAATGCAAGCGACAATTAAGATACCGCCTTGTACAACTGGATAATCACGGCGTCCTATGGATTCGATCAGCCATTTGCCAATACCAGGCCAAGCAAATACTGTTTCGGTCAGAATGGCTCCTGATAACAAAATACCAACCTGTAAACCAATGACGGTAATAACGGGAATCAACGCATTGCGCAAAGCATGAATAACAATGACTCGCCAAGGCGCGATGCCTTTTGCTCGAGCGGTACGTATGTAATCTTCGCTTAGTACTTCCAACATGGAAGAACGCGTCATACGAGCAATAACAGCCATTGGTATGGTGCCAAGTACGATACTTGGCAGGATAAGATGAGACACGGCAGAAGAGAAAGCACCCTCCTCATCAGATAAAAACGTGTCGATCAGCATAAAGCCTGTAATGTCTTCAATCCAATAAGTGACGTCGATCCGCCCAGAAACAGGTGTCCATCCAAGATTGACTGAAAATATCAGCATCAATAGTAAAGCCCACCAGAAAATGGGCATTGAATAGCCTGTCAGAGAAAAGGTCATGACAGAATGGTCCACAATGGTTCCGCGCTTTACTGCCGCAAAAATACCGGCAGGTAAGCCAACGAGTATGGCAAAAATAGCGGCGCAGGTTGCTAATTCTATAGTGGCAGGGAATAGGGTTAAGAATTCACTCATGACAGGCTCTTTTGTAACCAAAGAGTTACCTAAGTCACCTTGTAGAACGCCCACCACATAACGAAAGTATTGAATATATAATGGTTTATCAAAGCCGAGTTGAGCGCTTAATTCAGCGTGGCGCTCTGCACTGACACCACGTTCACCGGCCATAACATCAATAGGGTCACCCGGTATTAGGCGAATAAGGGTAAAGGTCAATAAGGTTATTCCGAGGAACGTCGGAATAACGAGACTTAAGCGACGAAAAATAAATTGAAACATAAAGGACTGATTCTCTTACCGTGTTATAGGAGCACATCACTGGGATTCGAACAGTGGTTTGATTAAAGATAGGTTTAATCTGGTTTGCTCTATGAACAAAATGCCTACTCACGTCCCAGCGAGTAGGCATTTTCTATGTTGTCCAATTAAGGACGATTTCCTAAACGCGTGTTATTTGCTCACGCTGTGGAAATAGTGGCCGCCAAGTGGGTCCACTTTGTAGCCTTTTACTTCTTTACGAATTGGTTCGTAAACAACAGAGTGAGCCGTCGTGATCCAAGGCGCTTCACGTTTGAAGACAACTTGAGCTTCTTCATATAACTTAGTACGTTCAGCTTTGTCTGAAGTGCGTTTTGCTGCTAGTAATAAGTTGTTGAATTCGTCGTTACACCATTGTGCGCGGTTGGAGCCACCAACGCCTTCACAACTTAAAAGTACTGCTAAGAAGTTATCTGGATCACCATTATCTCCCGTCCAACCTAATAGAACCGTGTCGTGTTCACCTTTCTTAGAACGATCTAGGTATTCACCCCATTCATAAGAAACGATCTCAGCTTTTACGCCAATTTTTGACCAATCTTCCTGCATAACTTCGGCCATACGGCGAGCATTTGGATTGTATGGGCGTTGTACTGGCATTGCCCAAATGTTGGTAGAGAAACCATCTGGGTAACCTGCTTCAGCCAGTAGTTTTTTCGCTTTTACTGGGTCGTATGGATAATCTACAACGTTATCGTTGTAAGACCACATAGTTGGTGGAATAGGGTTTTTCGCTACTTTACCAGCACCTTGGAAAACCGTGTCAATGATGGCATTTTTATCTATCGCTAGGCTCAATGCTTGACGAACTCGAATATCATTGAAAGGCTTTTTCGTTGTATTAAACGCTAGGTAACCAACGTTCAAACCTTCTTGGCTTAACAAATTGATGTTTGGATCTGCTGCCATTTGCTGAATATCAGCAGGGTTTGGATAAGGCATTACATCACATTCACCTGCTTTTAATTTCGCATAACGAACAGACGCATCTGGTGTAATAGAGAAAACAAGACGATCTACTTTCGCTTTGCCTTTCCAGTAATCTTCGAAGGCTGTGTAGCGAATCAAAGAATCTTTGCGGTACTGAACTTTTTGGAAAGGACCTGTGCCAACTGGATCACTGTCTAGTTTTTCAGGTGTGCCAGCTTTTAATAACGCATCTGCTTGCTCTTTAGAGAAGATAGACGCAAAGTCCATTGCCATGTTTGCAACGAAAGGTGCTTCTTGTTTGTTAAGCACAAACTTCACCGTGTAGTCATCGACTTTCACGATTTCTTTTATCAACGTGTCCATACCCATTGCTGTGAAGTACTCGTAAGAGCCACCAGAAACCATGTGGTAAGGGTTGTTTTTATTGCCTTGACGATCGAATGAGAAAATAACGTCATCGGCGTTGAAATCACGCGTAGGTTTGAAATCTTTTGTCGAATGGAATTTTACGCCTTTGCGTAAATGGAAAGTGTATTCAAGGCCATCGCTTGATACATCGTAGCTTTCCGCCAAACCTGCTTCTGTTTCCGTTGTACCCAGTTTGAACTCAAGCAAACGGTTAAACATGTTTTTAGAAGACGCGTCGAACGTTGTACCAGAAGTGTAAAGTGAAGCATTAAAGCCTTCAGGGCTACCTTCTGAACAGTAAACTAATGTGGTTGCTGCATGAGCAGATGTACTGATTGCTCCAGCGGCTATGAGTGCAAGCGTCAGTTTTCCTAACCCTTTTTTCATTGTAACTCTCCAATTAACATAATTATTTATCGTGCGAACACGTGGGAAGTCGAATCAAGGTATTCGTTACTTTTGTGATTTTTAATAGTAGGGAAAGTGTCTATGATGTACTTATTAGAAATACAGCCTAGCTTAAATACTTGTTTAAACTGGGTTGTTCTATCTCATCCTTGAGCCCCATTTAGCCACTTAAACGCCTTTGAATAATCAAGGTCGTCCGAAAGTTGCCTCCCTAAAGATTACGGAAGCGTTATTAAATGACCAATCGAAATAACGATATGCGCTATGCATCTAATGAATAAAGAATGTGCGTGAAATGTGTAGGACGTTGTTATAAAAGGATTTTTTTTCTCTTATACAGAGTAATGATGGAGGTTAAGAGTATGCTTTTTTTATAAAATGAAAAATAAGATAGACAAAAGTAAGGTCTTGTTACGCTCTGCTTAGTTGTTGAAACACAGAATAGAGAGCTTGCTCGTGGAAGAATGATGTTAGACAACAAAGCTGAATTACACCTAAAAAAAGCCCATTAAGTGAGAGTCAGTGGGCTTTGAATCATAACCAGAAAGCTTCAATATTAAGCTTTCTTATCGAATGCTTTCACTAATACAGAAGTGTCTTGGCGACCTCGACCTTCTTGTATTAAGTCTTGGTAATCCTGATCAATTGCTTCTGTTAGAGGTAAAGTGATATCCATTTTTTCGGCTTGAGTTAAGCAGAGGCTCAAATCTTTATGCATCCATTCTATAGCGAAGCCAAAATCAAACTCGTCTTTCGCCATGGTTTCGCCACGGTTTTCCAGTTGCCAAGAGCCTGCTGCACCATACTTTAATGTGTCGACCAAGGTTGCGATGTCTAAATTGGCCTTCTGTGCGAAACGAATACCTTCTGATAAACCGGATAAAACACCACCGATCAGGATCTGGTTTACCATTTTTGCTAGTTGGCCATTACCGACTGGTCCCATCAGAGTGGTAGCTTTTGCATAGCAATCTAATACTGATTGAGCTTTGTCTAAGTTGCTTTGCTCTCCACCGATCATGACGGTTAATACACCATTTTCCGCACCTGCTTGGCCGCCAGAAACCGGCGCATCCATAAATAAGAAGCCTCGCTCGTGTGCTGCTTGCTCTAGCTCTTTGGCGATTTCTGCAGAAGCGGTTGTGTGATCGATAAATAAGGTGCCTTTTTGAGCATTTTGAAACGCACCGTCATCGCCTAAATATACGGCGCGTAAATCATTGTCATTACCAACACAAGTTAGGACAATGTCTGCTTCTTGGGCTGCTAATGCAGGTGTTGATGCAGGTGTTGATGCAGACGTTCCTGAATACTGTTCACACCAAGTTTGGGCTTTTTGGTTTGAGCGATTATATACAGTGACATCATGGCCGGCTTTGCTGACATGGCCTGCCATTGGGTAGCCCATTGTTCCTAATCCGATGAAGCTGACTTTCATTGCATTCTCCTCGTTGCTTTGCTCAATATGTTGCTTTTTGATCACTCAATAATACGTACTTGTTAATGAATTACGAGGTACAAAAAGCACTGAAATCGAGCATACAGAAAGAAAAACGCAGAATATTCTTAGAAATTAGTTGGTTACCTTATAAGGTAACACTGCACTCACATCCTGTGGATAACTTTGTGTAAGAAAATTTGTACTCAAGCTTATTTCGAAAAAATAGAGGTGTTTTTAAATAATCGTGCATATTTTATACAATTTTGGCTTTTTTACTTTTGAGCTTCAATTTCTTCTTTACAAAGTCAAGAGCGATACAGGCTTTTATTTTATAAAAATGACTTTTTAGATTCCCATAATTAATATTAATTCTTAATCTATGATCATATTTTTCATTAAGAAATTCAAATAAACCTATTATAAAACAATATCCTAAGAACAAATTATGGGTTTATTCTAAATAAAGCAAAGTGCGAGCTAATTGCTCGTTTTCAGAGGAATCCAAGTGTATGTCATCGGCTTCGCTTGGTTGCAAAATACCAGCATAATTTAGGAAAAGATAATTTTTGTGAATGGCAATACCTTGGTAGTGTTGGTGAAAATGTTGAGACTTTTCAATGGTTACGTCGAAATTGGTGGCCAAAGTCTCCATTGGGGATAAAAGATTTGGTGCTGCGATGGTGACAGGTGCTGGATTTGGAAATCCGTGAGAATTTGGCATTCTAGACCTTTCTACCAACTTCTCGATGCCTTTTTTAGCTTCGTAGGCGCCAACGAGGCTGTAGAATTACTCATTCCCAGCCGATTTAATTAATATAAATCCACCATATTTCACATCCAACTAAAACTCAACAGGCCATTCTATTT